>JANNNU010000166.1:0-2074 GCA_031398695.1 Paracoccaceae bacterium
CCTCGGGCACAGGTTGTTTCGCACGGCAGAGCGGCATTACAATCAAGCGCGCGCCATTGATGCTGGCCGGGAGTACAGTGCGATTGTGAGAGAGAGGATGGAGACGCCCCCGCGCAGTGGGAAGGCGCGCAAAGGGAAGGATCGAGGTTCGAAAGATTGACCGCCCGTGTCGCCTCGAGATGGTGCGGACGACGTCGACCACCGCCCTCTCCCCTTGCATCCCGCCCCCTCCCTGCCTGATGCTGCCCTCCATCCCTGACGAACCACGCCGGAGCTGACCCATGCGCACCGCCATCTACGCCCGCTATTCGTCGGACCGTCAGAGCGACGCGTCGATTGACGACCAGGTGCGCCTGTGCCGGGAGCGGGCGGCGCGCGAGGGCTGGTCGGTGGACGGGCTGTTCGCCGACCGGGCCATTTCCGGCGCATCGATGCTCCGGCCGGGCCTGCAGGGCCTGATCGAAGAGGCCATGGCGGGGCGGCTGGAGGTGGTGCTGACCGAGGCGCTGGACCGTCTGAGCCGCGACCAGGCGGATGTGGCGGCAATCTACAAGCGGCTGACCTTCGCCGGGGTGCGGATCGTGACGCTCGCCGAGGGCGAGATCAACGAGCTGCATGTAGGGCTCAAGGGCACCATGAACCAGCTGTTCCTGAAGGACCTGGCGGCGAAGACCCGGCGGGGCTTGCGGGGTCGCGTGGAGGCGGGGTTTTCCGGGGGCGGGAACAGCTACGGCTACAAGGTGGTGCGACGCCTTGGCGCCAATGGCGAACCCGCGACCGGCGAACACGAGATCGCGCCCGTGGAGGCCGACATCGTCCGACGCATCTTCGCGGCCTTCGCCGATGGCCAGTCGCCCAAGGCCATTGCGCGTGACCTCAATGCGGAGAAGATCCCCGGTCCCCGCGGCCAGATGTGGCGCGACACGGCGATCCGCGGCCACCGCCAGCGGGGCACCGGCCCTCTGAACAACGAGCTCTACATCGGGCGCCTGATCTGGAACCGGCTGCGCTATGTGAAGGACCCGAGCAGCGGCAAGCGCATCTCGCGGCAGAACGATGCGTCGGAATGGATCACCACCGACGTCCCCGCGTTGCGCATCATCGACGATGCCCTCTGGGCACGGGTCAAGGCGCGCCAGGAAGCGCTGGACGCAACGCCCGCGGTCCAGGGCATCAAGGCGTCGCGCTTCTGGGAACGGCGGCGGCCGGAACATCTCCTGTCTGGCCTCGTCTTCTGCGGCTGCTGCGGGTCGTCCTTCGCCGTGATGAGCCGCGACTACATGGCCTGTTCAGCGGCGCGTAAGCTTCAGACCTGTTCCGCAACCAAGGGCGTAAAGCGAAGTGCGCTCGAGGCGGTGGTCCTGGAGCTTCTGCAGACACGCCTGATGCAGCCCGATGCTGTCGCCGCTTTCGTCCGGGAACACGCCGAGCAGTCGAACGGGGCGCATCAGAAGGCCGCCGAGACACGTAGCCGGTTGCAGGCGGAACGCACCAGCCTGCAGAGACGTCTTGAAGGCCTTTATGACGCGATCGCGGATGGCCTGCGGACCGTCGGCCTGAAGGGCAAGCTCGAAGAGATGGAAAGCAGGATGGCGGAGATCGATGCCGCCCTTGCGTCACCGGCCCCTGATCCGGTGCGCCTGAACCCCAACCTGTCGGAACTCTATCGTCGCAAGGTCGTGGCCCTTGCCGCGTCCCTCGCGGACCCGACGATTGCGGCACCGGCCCGGGCGACGATCCGCACGCTGATCGACCGGATTTCCGTGAGCTTCGAGGACGGTCACCCGGTGATCGCACTGGACGGCGCGATCACGGCCTTGGTTGGCTTGGCCCAGAACGCAAAAAGCCCCGCGGAAGCGGGGCGATTTGCGGTATCTGTCGAGAGTACGATGAAGGTGGTTGCGGGGGCAGGATTTGAACCTGCGGCCTTCAGGTTATGAGCCTGACGAGCTACCGGGCTGCTCCACCCCGCGTCGGTTCCGTCGCGGTTGGGTTGCGGCGGGTTTGGGGGCCCCGTTGGGGGGCCTGGTCTTGGCATCGTATCGAGAGACGTTTCCCGTCTGGTCTGGCGGTG
>JANNNU010000192.1:0-8278 GCA_031398695.1 Paracoccaceae bacterium
CCCGTAAAGCTGCTCGGTGATCTCATAGCCGACACCGGCATCGAACACCGTATAGTTACCCGGATCGTTGAAATAGGTCCGCCGCGTGGCACCGACGTAATATGCCAGCCCGCCCGCGGCTTCCGACCGGTAGCCGACATAGACATCGGCCTTGTCCTCGAACCGGCCGTTGGATTTCTCGACCCAGACGCCGGAGAAGAACCCCGATTTCTCGACCTCGATATAGGCATTGATGTCGCGCGTGTCTTCGGTGCCATGCCCGTCTGGATCGCGTTCAGACTCGATCGCCGCGCCGGCATAAACGTAGAAATCCTGCGCATGACCGGCCGTGGCCGACAGCGCGGCGGCACCCAGACCCGAGGCCATAACGCAATGCAACCGAACCATCGTCAGACCTCCACCCGTCCGACACCCGCTTTGCCGCAGGATGGCACGATTTCGAGTAAAGTTTTTCAACGATCGATGACATTCCGGCCGTTGTGCCACGGCGGTTACCCAAACCGTGTCACAGCGGCATCAGCGCCCAATAGTCCAGGTCCAGCAGAACCTCTGGCGCATAGGTGCCGTCCGGTGCGCGCAGGGCAAACGGCTCGCCACCCACCTTGGCTGCCACCGTGCGCAACCGGATCGCACCCACCCCCGGCGCAGAGGTGGTCGCACGGTCCAGCACCTCGGACCACGCGCGCAAGGTGTCTCCGGCAAAGCACGGGTTGACGTGGTTGCCGCCGTTCAGCGCCACCAGCACCTGCGCATTGGCCAACCCGTTGAAACTCAGCGCGCGCGCCAGACTGATGACATGCCCGCCATAGACCAGCCGCCGCGCGTCGGGGCGCTGGGTCACGTCGAAATGCACCTTCGACGTGTTCTGCCACAACCGCGTTGCCATCAGATGACCGGCCTCATCCACCGTCACGGCGTCGATGTGGTCGATCCGCTCGCCCACCGCATAATCGCCCCAGCGATGCGGCGCACCGGCCAGCGCAAAGTCATAGCGGCTAAAATCGAGACCCGCCGGCACCACCAACGCCTCTGCTGCCACCGCGGCGGCCAGAACCGGCACCACAGGTTCGGGCGCGGGCGCATCGCGTCGCCGTTTGCGCACCATCACCCAACGCACGTAGTCCAGCACCGCCGCGCCCGCCCGGTCGAACCCTTGCGTGCGCACCCAGACGACACCTCTGGCCCCGTTCGAGTTTTCCTTGGCTCCGATCACCGTCGACACCGCCCGCAGCGTTTCCCCCGGATAAACGGGCCGCAGCCAGCGCCCTTCGGCATAGCCAAGGTTCGCCACAGCGTTCAGGCTGATGTCGGGCACGGTCTTGCCAAATACGGTGTGAAACGCGACCAGATCATCCAGCGGCGCGGCCGGCAACCCGCAAGCCTGCGCAAAATCGTCCGACGAGTGCAACGCATGCCGCGCCGGGTACAGCGCATGGTACAGCGCCCGTTCGCCCCCTGACAGCGTACGCGGCACGGCATGGGCGATCACCTCGCCCAGCCGGTAATCCTCGAAGAACCGCCCCGCACTGGTTTTCATCGCAATCCTTCTCTGCGTAGGGCGGGGTTTTGGCCGCCGATCCGGGTGGCTGTCACGCCTCGCCCAGTTTGATGTCCGGCGCATAGGTGCCCGGCACGTCCTTCACCACCGCCTGCCCGCAGCGCATCACCCCGCGCGCGGCGTCACAGGCATAGGTCGGCCCACCATGCAGAACCCACCCCTTGGCCAGTGCGGCCGACACCTTGTGGCAGAACGCCGACGTGTCGTCGTCCGACAGAAACCGGTACAGCTGCATGACCTAACCCCAGGGCTGCACGCCAAGCCAGTTGTGGATCGCCATCACGACGCCCACCACGACCAGCGTGGCCAGAACCGCCGTGAACTCCTTGCGCACCGGGCCTTTCGGCGGCGGGGTCCACACCGGCACCGCGCGGTTGATCACGATCACCTCGACAACCGCCCAGGCCAGCATCGCGCCAAACAGCACGATCGCCGCCAGATCGCCGTTGACCAGCAGATGCGCCACCGCCCAGGTCTTTACGGCGGTCAGCTGCGGGTGGCGGATCTGGCGCGCCACCCAGGTTTTCGCCCCCGACGCGGCGTAAAGATAGAACGCGAGGATCATCAGCAGATTGTTCACATGGGTCAGAAACGCAGGCGGCGTCCAGACGGCGATGTAGGGCGCCTGCCGATACCCCAGCACGATCAAAACGACGGCCGCGACCAGCAGCACCGCCACCAGTCCCTTGCCCCGGTCGCCCATCGCGGCGCGCGGTTCCGGGGCCACGCGCTTGAACAGATGCGCCGCCCCCCACAACAGAATTCCAGCCATCATCAGGATCATCGGTTCGGCCTCTTACGGGTTCATCGCCGCAATCGCCTCGGCCTTGGCCAGAGTTTGCCGCGCCGTGACGATATGCAGATTTTCTACGATCCTGCCATCCAGAACCGCCACGCCCTTGCCGTCTTTCTGCGCCGCAGCAAAGGCGGCGATCTGCCGGTGCGCCAGATCGAGGTCGCCCGCCTGCGGCGAGAATACCGTGTTGGCGATCGCGACCTGTGCCGGATGGATCAGGGTTTTGCCGTCGAACCCCATGTCGCGGCCCTGTTCGGCCTCAGCCTGCAATCCGGCGTCGTCGCGAAACGCGTTGTAGACGCCGTCCACGATGACCCGTCCCGCAGCCCGTGCCGCGAGAACGCACAGTCCCAGCGCGGCCTGCAGCGGCAGTCGGTCCGCCCGCGTCCGCGCGCCCAGTTCGCGCGCCAGATCGTTGGTGCCCATCACCAGCCCCTCCAGCGCGGGATGGGCGGCGATCGCGGCCGCATTCAGACACCCTTGCGCCGTTTCCAGCATGGCCCACAAGGGCTTGCCCGGCATCAGCGCCGCCACGGCATCCAGATCCGCCGGCCCCGCGACCTTAGGCACCAGCACTGCATCGACGCCCGGATGCGCCGCAAAGGCCAACGCATCGCGCCGCCCCCAGGACGTTTCCAACCCGTTGATCCGCACGATGCGGCAGCGCAGCCCGTAGTCCGTCTCGGTCAGACCCTGCCGCAACAGATCGCGCGCCGCGTCTTTCTCGTCGGGCGCGACCGCGTCCTCCAGGTCGAGGATCAGCGCATCCGCCGCCACCTCGCGCGCCTTGTGCAGGGCGCGCACGTGCGACGCCGGAACGTACAGAACCGACCGAAACGGCCGCAGGGTCGGGGACATGATTCTTCTCCGCAACTTTATTACGCAAAAAGGCACCAGTTCGCCACAATCGGCAAGGGATTTCATGCTGCATCGCAGCAAAAAGGAACGAGCCCGGCGCGTTAACCGTTTCTGGGGAACTCGGGCGCAGGCTCGAGTCCTGGCGCCACCCCCGGCGCCGACCAGCAGAGGCTCCCCCCGGGCCCGGAAAGGCAGATGATGACCCGCTTGCTTCTTGGCCTGTCGCTCGGTGTGGCCGGGCTGATGACCACCGGACCCGCCGCGCACGCGCAATCCGGACCGGCCTGTGGCCCGCGCGCCGCAGTGATCGAAACGCTGGCGCAGCAGTATGGCGAAACCCGCCGTGGCATCGGCATCGCCGCCAACAACACAGTGATGGAGATTTTCGCCAGCGCCGACACCGGCAGCTGGACGATCGCGGTGACCTTGCCCGACGGCCAGACCTGCCTGATGGCCAGCGGTCAGGGGTACGAGGCGATTGCCGAAGACCTGCCGGCCCGCGGCGACCCCGCCTGACCCGCACCTACCCCGCCAGCCCATCCCAGATCAGCTTGGCCGAAACACCGAACAGCGCCCAGGTCACCAACCCGAAGAACAGTTTTTCCGGCATCACCCGGACCAGCCTGACACCAACATAGACCGCCACGACCGCGACCGGGATCAATACTGCCGCCACGCGCAGGTTGTTCAGGCCCAGTTGCCCCAGCAGGTAATAGGGCACCAGCTTGATGGCGTTGATGTAGGCAAAGACGATGGTCGCCGTCCCGGCAAACACGGCCTTGGGCAACCCCAGAGGCATGACATAGACCTGATACGGCGGTGCGCCGGCGTGACTGACGAAACTGGTGAACCCGGCCAGCATCGACCAGAACAGACCCGGCGCGACCTTGCCGGGCTTGCGCGCCCGCTCGCCCGTGGGCCGCACCAGCAGGTAACTGGCAAACGCCAGCCCCACCGCGCCCACCAACACGGTCACCACCTGCTCCGACACGACCGACGCGGTCGCCCAGCCGACGCCCACCCCCACGGTCGCCCCGGCCGCCACGATCGCGATGATCCGCGCGTCATAGTCGCGCCGATAGGCATAAAGCCCGAACATGTCCGAAACCACGTAGACCGGCAGCAGAATGCCCGCCGCCGCCACCGGCGAGATCACCAGCGACAGCAGCGGCACCGACAGCAAGCCCACCGCAGGCAGCCCGCCCTTTGCCATGCCGATCAGCATCGCCGCCAGCACCGCCATCGACCAGAAAAACACGCCGTCCATGCCCGCTCCTTCGCAACGCGCCGCCTTTAGCGCAAACACCAACCACCAACCATCCCGCATGTCGGATTGATGCATGCGGCAGCCTTGCGCGCCGGGGCGGTTTGGGCTTACCCAAGGGCCAATTTCAACCGACCAAAGGACCACACCCATGGCAAGACCCCGGATTGCACTGATTGGCGCGGGACAGATCGGCGGCACGCTCGCCCATCTTGCCGCGATCAAGGAGCTTGGCGACGTCATCCTGTTCGACATTGCCGAAGGCACGCCGCAGGGCAAGGCGCTGGACATCGCGCAGTCCGGCCCCTCCGAAGGATTCGATGCCGCGATGAAGGGGGCAAACTCCTATGCCGATATCGCCGGGGCCGATGTCTGCATCGTCACCGCCGGCGTGCCGCGCAAACCTGGGATGAGCCGCGATGACCTTCTGGGCATCAACCTCAAGGTGATGAAAGCGGTCGGCGAAGGCATCAAGGAACACGCCCCGAACGCCTTCGTGATCTGCATCACCAACCCGCTCGACGCGATGGTCTGGGCGCTGCGCGAGTTTTCCGGCCTGCCGCACCACATGGTCGTCGGCATGGCGGGGGTGCTCGACTCCGCCCGCTTCCGCCACTTCCTGTCGCTCGAATTCAACGTCTCGATGCGCGACGTGACCGCCTTCGTGCTGGGCGGACATGGCGACACGATGGTGCCGCTGGTGCGCTATTCCACCGTCGGCGGCGTGCCCCTGCCCGATCTGGTGGCGATGGGCTGGACCACGCAGGACAAGCTCGACGGCATCGTGCAGCGCACCCGCGACGGCGGGGCCGAGATCGTGGGCCTGTTGAAAACCGGCTCAGCCTTCTACGCCCCGGCCACATCCGCCATCGAAATGGCCGAGTCGTTCCTGAAGGACCAGAAGCGCCTGCTGCCCTGCGCGGCCTATGTTGACGGCCATTTCGGCCTGACCGGCATGTATGTCGGCGTCCCCACCATCATCGGCGCGGGCGGGATCGAACGGATCGTCGGCATCACGATGAACGCCGACGAACAGGCGATGTTCGACAAGTCGGTCGATGCGGTCAAAGGCCTGGTGGCCGCCTGCAAGACGATCGACCCGTCGCTGGCATGACCATCCGGCGCGGGCACCAAAGCCCGCGCCACCCCCCCGAATCGGGACAGATTGACGCAGATCGCGGAAATCTCGGTTCTGTTGCAAGCCATGGCGCAGGCATGTGATCACAGATTTTTTTCATGTGATCACAAATGTCGCTTTTATCATCCTCTAGGCACTTCCCGTTTTGACTCGGGCTTTTTTTCTGTCATCAGGCGGTCAACTGAACATGCCATGACGTGCCAACCACATCAAAACGGGGCCAGAAATGAACATCCACGAGTATCAGGCCAAAGCTTTGCTCCGCAGCTACGGCATCCCGGTGTCCGATGGCCGCGTCGTGATGCGCGCCGAAGAGGCCAAGACCGCGGCCGGCGAACTGGACGGCCCGCTGTGGGTGGTTAAGTCGCAGATCCACGCCGGTGGCCGCGGCAAAGGCAAGTTCATCGAACCCGAAGCCGGTGAAAAGGGTGGCGTCCGCCTGGCCCACTCGGTCGGCGAGGCTGCCGAATTCGCCCGCCAGATGCTGGGTCGCACGCTGGTGACCGTGCAGACCGGTTCCGCCGGCAAGCAGGTCAACCGCATCTACATCGAAGACGGCAGCGACATCGACCGCGAGTTCTACCTCGCCATGCTGATCGACCGCAAAACCTCGCGCATCTCTGTCGTCGTCTCGACCGAGGGCGGCATGAGCATCGAGGATGTGGCCCACGACACGCCCGAAAAAATCCTGACCTTCGACATCGACCCCGCCGCGGGCTATTCCGAATACCACGGCCGCCGGGTCGCGTTCGAGCTGGGCCTGACGGGCAACCAGATCAAGCAGTGCGTCGGCATCGTGAAGACGCTCTACAAGATGTTCGTCGAAAAAGACATGGAGATGCTGGAAATCAACCCGCTCGTGGTGATGACCGACGGCAACCTGAAACTTCTCGACGCCAAGATCAGCTTCGACGGCAACGCGATATACCGCCATCCCGACATCGCCGCCCTGCGCGACGAAACCGAAGAAGACCCCAAGGAACTCGCCGCGTCGAAATTCGACCTGAACTACATCGCGCTCGACGGTGAAATCGGCTGTATGGTCAATGGCGCGGGCCTCGCCATGGCGACGATGGACATCATCAAGCTCTACGGCGCCGAACCCGCCAACTTCCTCGACGTGGGCGGCGGCGCGACCAAGGAGAAAGTGACCGAAGCGTTCAAGATCATCACCTCCGACCCCAACGTCAAAGGCATCCTCGTCAACATCTTCGGCGGCATCATGCGCTGCGACATCATCGCCGAAGGCATCATCGCCGCGGTAAAGGAAGTCGGCCTGAAAGTGCCCTTGGTGGTACGGCTCGAAGGCACCAACGTGGACCTCGGCAAGGATATCATCCGCAAGTCAGGTCTGGACGTGATCGCGGCGGACGACCTCAAGGACGGTGCCGAAAAGATCGTGAAGGCGGTCAAGGGATGATCCGACCGCTCGCCGTTCTCGCCCTGCTGACGGCGCCCGCCGCAGCCCAGGACGCCGACCCCGCCAACCAGCTTGTCGAGGGCTTCATGGCTTGCGTCTCGGCCAACGGCGACCTCGAGATGACCGAGGCGGTGCTCGATGCGGTCCAGTGGACCCGGTCGGATGACGGTGAGGAAGGCCTGACCTACTTCTTCCCCGCCGTGGGCGAGAACACCTTTGCCTACCTCGCCGATGACGGCAGTTTCTGCCATGTCGAAAGCACGGTGCTGGGGTCCGAGGCCACGGCGCAGATCCTCGCCGCCCTGCTCGACGCGCCCGAAGGCGTGCCGTTCTTCTACGCCAAGGACGATTTCGGCTGCACCCGGCTCGACCTCGAAACCGGCGCGACGGCGACCATCCAGTCCGGCGGCAACGACCCCACCTGCGCGTCCGACACCGACAGCGCCGTGCGCTTCGACTTTTCAGGAACCTGACCCTGCGGGCCGAACCCGGCCCCGTCTTTCAGATAGCGATCGCCCGAAACACACCCGAAGGAACCCCGGCATGTCCGTCCTCGTCAATTCCAACACCCGCGTCATCTGCCAGGGCTTCACCGGCAGCCAAGGCACCTTCCATTCGGAACAGGCCATCGCCTACGGGACCAAGATGGTCGGCGGCGTCACCCCCGGCAAGGGCGGCGGCACCCATCTGGACCTGCCGATCTTCGACTCGGTGCACGCGGCGAAAGCGGCAACCGACGCCAATGCATCGGTCATCTACGTTCCGCCGCCCTTCGCCGCGGACAGCATCCTCGAGGCGATCGACGCCGAGATGGAGCTGATCGTCTGCATCACCGAAGGCATCCCGGTCCTTGACATGATGAAGGTAAAGCGCGCGCTACAGGGGTCGAAATCGCGCCTGATCGGGCCGAACTGCCCCGGGGTGATGACGCCAGGCGAATGCAAGATCGGCATCATGCCGGGCAGCATCTTCTCCAAGGGCTCGGTCGGGGTTGTCTCGCGCTCGGGCACCCTGACCTATGAGGCCGTGAAACAGACAACCGACGTGGGCTTGGGCCAATCCTCGGCCGTCGGCATCGGCGGCGACCCGATCAAGGGGTCCGAGCATATCGACATTCTGGAGATGTTCCTCGCCGACCCGGATACCCATTCCATCATCATGATCGGCGAAATTGGCGGAGCCGCCGAAGAAGACGCCGCCCAGTTTCTCGCGGATGAGCGCCGACAAGGCCGCTGGAAGCCCAC
>JANNNU010000085.1:0-9015 GCA_031398695.1 Paracoccaceae bacterium
GCCACGCCCAGCGTCAGGGTGCCGGTCTTGTCGAACACGACGGTATCGACTTCGGCCAGCCGTTCCAGCGCGGTGCCGCTTTTGATCAGCAGGCCCTTGCGGAACAGTTTGCCGCTGGCAGACGTGACCACGGCGGGCACCGCAAGCCCGAGAGCGCAGGGACAGGTGATGATCAGCACAGCGGCAGAAATGTTGATGGCATGGCGCAGATCGCCGCCCGTCCGCCACATCCAGAAGCCGAAGGCGGCAAAGGACAGGATGTGGACCAGCGGCGAATAGATCCGGGCGGCACGGTCGGCGAGGCTGGTGTACCGGGTCTTCGCTCCTTCGGCGACGGCGACCAGATCGGCCATGCGGTGCAGCGACGAATAGCGCCCCGCCGCGATCACGCGAATGGTCAGCGGGCCGGTCAGGTTCACCTCGCCCGCACTGACGACGCAGCCGGGTCCGGCATAGGCGGGCAGGCTTTCGCCGGTCAGCAGCGACCGGTCGATCTCGCTGGCACCGTCGGTGACGATGCCATCGACCGGCATCCGGCTGCCCGGACGGACCCGCACCAGATCGCCGACCCAGACGTCGGCCAGCGGCAGTACCGTCTCGATCCCGCTGCGCAGAACGGTGGCGCGCGGCACCTCCAGCGCGGCCAGCTCTTCGGCTGCGGACCGGGCGACGGCGCGGGTCCGGTGATCCAGATACCGCCCGGCCAGCAGAAAGAAAGTCAGCGAGACGGCGGCGTCGAAATAGGCCATCTCGCCGCCCATCACCGTTTCGAACAGCGAGATGCCGCTGGCGAGGATCAGGGCCAGACTGATCGGCACGTCCATTCCCAATCGGCCGACCCGCAGGGCCGCCCAGGCGCTGCGAAAGAACGGTTGACCGGCGAACGCCACCGTCGGCAAGGCGATGATGGCGGAAATCCAGTGGAACAGGGTGCGCGTCGCGTCGGGTGCGCCGGCCCAGACCGCCACGGAAAACAGCATGACGTTCATCATGGCAAATCCGGCAACGCCCAGTCGCACCAGCAGCTCTTGCCCCTGCCGGTCGGTTTCGGTCGCGGACAACAGGCCGGGGTCAAGCTCATGTGCCTCGAAACCCATCCGCGAAAGGGCTTTCACCAGCCGGTCGGCCGTGACATCGGCGGATGCCTCGACGCTGACCCGGCGCAGCGTCAGGTTGACGCGCGCCGACCGCACGCCGGGCACTGCGGCAAGTCCGGCCTCGACCGTTGTCATGCAGGTTACGCAATGTGCGGTCGGCAGCGACAGGATCAGCCGCGCGGAGCGGGCGGCGGCCAGACCCGCGATCGTCTCGGGCGAGGGCGCCGCCGCGCACCCGGGACAGGCCATCGCCATGCCGGGCGATGCGGCCATGGTCATCCCCGCACCATCAGGTCGATGCGTTGCCGAAACGCGGTGCCATCCGGCGCAAAGGCCTGAACCTGCATCATCCATTTGCCGGTTTGCAGGCTGATCGGGGCGGCAAACACGCCGCCATGCTCGACAAAGACCGGGCGCGCGTCGTCGCGGGCCTCGGTCGTGCGGCCGACCAGCACTGAAAGGTCGTGCACCGGGGCCGGCAATCCGGCCGCATCGCGGAACGTCAGCCGCAGGGTCCCGGCCGCATAAGCGGATTCGAGCGTCCATCCCAAGGCGCGTTGCGCCGTGCGTTCCGCGTCGAAGGTCTGACTGGCCACGTAGGAATTGCGCACTTCGAGCCCCGGAAAGGTTGCGACGGCAAAATACGCGAGCGCCATGTTCACCCCGATGACCACCGAAAAGGCCCCGACCGTGATCGCAAGAACGTGTTGACCTGTCAGTTCTGCCATGTCAGTCCTCCTGTCCGTTGAACACGGTGTCGCTGTGGATGCGGTCGGTGTTGCCCAGATCCTCGACCCAAAGGCGCACGTGGGTCTGATCCTCGGTCGCGGCGGCGGATGCGGCGGGCGCCACGAGGTAGATGCGCTGGCCGGTCGTCGCGTTGCCCGGCACGCTGATGGTCTGTGCGGGCTGACCTTCCAGGCTCAGGGCGAGCGGCTGGTCCGAGGTGAGGGCGATGCGAAACTGCCGCGCCTCGCCGTGCTTGTTCAGCAACCGCAGATCATAGGTGTTGCGGATCGACCCGTCTGACAGGACGACGAAGGTTGGATTGCGCACCGGCGTGACGTTGACCCCGATGTCGGACCGCAGGAACAGCGCGGCTACCAGACCCACCCCCACCCCCGACCACAACACCGTGTAAAGGATGGTCCGGGGCCGCAGGATGTGGTGCCAGATGGATTTGGGCTGCGCGCCGGCGCGTTCGGCGACTTCGTCGGTCAAGGCCAGATAGTCGATCAGACCCCTGGGTTTGCCGATCTTGGCCATGGTGTCGTCACAGGCGTCGATGCACAGCGCACAGGTGATGCAGGCCAGTTGCTGGCCTTCGCGGATGTCGATCCCGGTGGGGCAGACGTTGACGCAGGCCATACAGTCGATGCAGTCGCCCTGCTGGTCGGCCGGGGTCACGGCACCCTTGTGCAGCTTTCCGCGCGGCTCTCCGCGCCAGTCGCGGTAGGCGACGGTGATCGTATCTTCGTCCATCATCGCCGCCTGGATGCGCGGCCACGGACAGGCGTAAATGCAGATCTGTTCCCGCATGAAGCCGCCAAAGACGAAGGTCGTCGCGGTCAAGGCGGCTATCGTGATCCAGGCCGCCGGACTGGCCTGCAACGTCACAAGGTTGCGCAGCAGCGTGGGTGCATCGGCAAAGTAGAACACCCATGCCCCGCCGGTCGCCACGGCGATCAGCAGCCAGACTGTCCACTTGACCGCGCGCTTGCGCAGCTTTTCCGCGTTCCAGCCTTGCCGGTGCAACCTGAGCCGTGCGTTGCGGTCGCCTTCGACCCAGCGTTCCACCAAGATGAACAGATCGGTCCACACGGTTTGCGGGCAGGCATAGCCGCACCACACCCTGCCCAGTGCCGAGGTGAACAAGAACAGCCCCAGCCCCGCCATGATCAGAAGGCCAGCGACGAAATAGAACTCGTGCGGCCAGATCTCGATCATGAAGAAGAAGAACCGGCGCCCCGCCAGGTCGATCAGCACGGCCTGGTCGGGCAGGTTCGGCCCGCGATCCCAGCGCAGCCACGGCGTGATGTAATAGATGCCCAGCGTCAGCCCCAGCAGCCACCACTTCAGCGTGCGAAAGCGGCCCTTCACGCGGCGCGGAAAGACCGGCTCGCGCGCGGCGTAAAGCTGGGGCGGGTGGGTGTCGGGACTGGTCAAGGCGAACTCCGCAAGGGTCGGTTGAGGGGGGCAGGGGGAGCCGCGCGGCCTATTCGCCGCCGCCCAGCCCGTGCACATAGACGGCCACCGACCGGATATCCGCCTCGGACAGGCGGGTGTTCCAGTTCGGCATGACTCCGAAGCGGGCATAGGTCACCGTCTGCGTCAGCGATGCCGGATCGCCGCCGTAAAGCCAGATCGCGTCGGTCAGGTTGGGCGAGCCGAGGTCGCGATTGCCCAGCCCGGCGTCGCCATGACACCCGGCACAGTTCTCGGCGAACAGCGTGACACCCCCGATTGCCAACGTGGCGTCGTGCTCTTGCCCGGACAGCGCGCGCACGTGTTCGACCACCTGGGCGATCTCGGGCCCGGACAGCAGCTCGCCGAATTTCGGCATCTCGGAATACCGGGCGTCGGCGTCCGTCGTGTTGCGGATGCCGTGGGTGATCGTCGCGTGGATATTGGCGATGTCGCCGCCCCACAGCCAGTCGTCATCCAGCAGATTGGGGTATCCAGCCGCCTGTACGCCAGCGGCACCCGAGCCGTGGCACTGGACGCACCAGGTGCGGAACACGGCCGCACCGGCGCTGGTGGCGTACTGGTTCAGGTCCGGGTCGCGATTGATCGCGGTCAGGTCGGTCGCTTCGAGCCGGGCACGGATCGGCGCATTGGCATCGGCGAACTTCTGGATGTCCACCACCACGGCGGCGCGCGTCGAATAGCCGAGGATGCCGCGCGTGGCCTGATTGACCATCGGCCAGGCCGGATAAAGGATGCAGTAGATCACCGCAAAGACAATGCAGGCATAGAACGTCCACACCCACCAGCGCGGCAGCGGGTTGTCATACTCTTCGATCCCGTCCCAGGTGTGGCCGGTCGACTGCACCTGCCCCACGGTCTTTCTTGCGTTGACTGCCTTAGAGTCAGGATAGCGCCGCTCCGGCGGCGACACCTTGTTTTCGGGAACGCGGTCTTCCGGATCAACAGCCATTCAGCGGGCCTCCCTGTCCGGCGCTGGCCGGGTGTCGTTGCGAAAGATCGAGGCGGCGACCGCATCATGCGTCTTGCGGCTGCCGGGGCGGAAGGCCCACAGGATGATGCCGATGAACACGAACGTCAGCGCGAGCAGCATCCAGCTGTCGGCAAACTCGCGCAGCAGACTGTAAAGTTGCATGCGGCCTCCTATCGGTTCGGGTCTGGGATGAAGGTCGAGAAGTCGACCATCGTCCCCAGCACCTGCAGATAGGCGATCAGCGCATCCATCTCTGACGTGCCAGGCTGACCGTCGAAGTTGCGGGCCTGCGCCCCGGCATAGCGATCCTGCATGCCGGCATAGTCGAGGTCTGGGTCGGCCTGCGCCGCGAAATCCAGCCGTGCGTTCGTCAGCATGTCGTCGGTGTAGGGCACGCCGACGATGCGGTGCGTGGACATCAGTTCGTCCACATAGATGCCATCCAGCGGCCGGTTCAGCAGAAAGCCGTATTTCGGCATCAGCGATTCCGGCACCACGGACTGCGGGTTGGTCAGATGGTCGACGTGCCAACTGTCGGAATACCGCTCGCCGACCCGCGCGAGGTCGGGGCCGGTGCGCTTAGACCCCCACTGGAACGGATGGTCATACATCGACTCTGCCGCGAGCGAATAGTGGCCGTAGCGTTCCACCTCGTCGCGCATCGGGCGGATCATCTGGCTGTGGCAGACATAGCACCCCTCGCGGATGTAGATGTCGCGGCCGGTCAGTTCCAGCGGCGTGTAGGGACGCACGCCCGTGACCGTTTCGATGGTGTTCTCGAGATAGAACAGCGGGACGATCTGGACGAGGCCGCCGATGCTGACCACGACGAAGCTGAGCGCCAGAAGCAGCGTCGCGTGCCGTTCGATGGGTTTGTGTCGGTCAAGAATGGACATGGGATGCTCCGGTCATTCGGCGGGGATTGCGGCGGGCGCCGGGCTGCGGCCGGGAACCGAGGTCACCGTGCGCCACAGGTTGACGCACATGATGATGCCGCCGGCCAAGTACATCAGCCCGCCGATCCCACGCACCACGTTCATCGGCCATTTGGCGGCAACCGTGTCGGCGAAGGCGTTGACGAGGAAGCCGTTGGCATCCACCTCGCGCCACATCAGGCCTTCCATAATGCCCGACACCCACATGGCGCTGGCGTAGAGCACGATGCCGATGGTCGCCAACCAGAAGTGCCAGCTGACCATCGCCAGGCTGTAGAGTTGTTCGCGGTTCCAAAGACGCGGCACCAGGAAATAGAGCGCGCCGAACGTGATCATGCCATTCCAGCCCAACGCCCCGGAGTGGACGTGGCCGATCGTCCAGTCGGTGTAGTGGGACAGCGAGTTGACGGCCTTGATGCTCATCACCGGGCCTTCGAACGTCGACATGCCATAGAACCCGATGGCGACGACCATCATCCGCAGCACTGGATCGGTGCGCAGCCGGTCCCACGCGCCCGAGAGTGTCATGAGGCCGTTGATCATGCCGCCCCAGCTTGGCATCCACAGCATGATCGAAAACACCATGCCCAGCGTCGCCGCCCAGTCGGGCAGGGCGGTGTAGTGCAGGTGATGCGGCCCGGCCCAGATATAAAGAAAGATCAGCGCCCAGAAGTGGATGATCGACAGCTTGTAGGAATAGACCGGACGCTCGGCCTGCTTGGGCACGAAGTAATACATCATCCCAAGGAAACCGGCGGTCAGAAAGAACCCCACGGCGTTGTGGCCATACCACCACTGCACCATCGCATCCTGAACGCCCGAGAACACCTGCACCGATTTCGACCCGAAGATCGACACCGGGATCGAGATGTTGTTCATCACATGCAACATCGCCACGGTGACGATGAACGCCAGATAGAACCAGTTGGCCACATAGATGTGCGGCTCGCGGCGTTTGATGATCGTGCCAAGGAACACGGCGAGATAGGCCAGCCAGACCACGGTTAGCCAGATGTCAACATACCATTCCGGCTCGGCGTATTCCTTGGACTGCGTGGCGCCCAGCAGGTATCCGGTCGCGGCCAGGACGATGAACAGGTTGTAGCCCCAGAAGACGAACCACGCGAGGTTGCCACCCCACAGCCTCGCCGCAGAGGTGCGCTGCACCACGTAAAAGCTGGTGCAGATCAACGCATTGCCGCCAAAGGCAAAGATCACCGCCGATGTGTGCAGCGGGCGCAGGCGGCCAAAGTTGGCATAACCCTGCGCCCATTCGAAATTCAGCGCCGGGAACGCCAGCTGGAAGGCGATGACCACACCGACCAGAAACCCGGTGACCCCCCAGAACGCGGTTGCGACCACGCCATAGCGGATCACGCCGTCCAGATATTGGTCCTGCCGGATCGGCATGCGGGGTTCATCCGTGCGGCGCAGCACCCACAGGAACATCCCCCCCGCCACCAGCATGATGATCAACGCATGCACCAGATAGGCCAGGTCGCGGGCATGGTTCGCCGCGATCCCCGCCAGCAGCGCGACCGCGAAGAGGGCGGCGAGTTTGATGATTTCGGTCATGCCGCATCCTTTTGGCTGGCTTCACTGTCGACGCGCTGACCACGCCTGATTGCCGCCCGTTGTTGCCGAGCTGGGGCGAGCCTGCCTTGATCCACATCAACCCGGACGGCGCTTTCGGGGGCGGCGGGGCAAGCTGCCCGCAATTTCTGGCTGTCGCCTTGTCGATCGGGTGATGCGCGCCGCGCTGCTGCGGGCGTTTACCGGTTCATCGAAGCGTCGTTCGCGGCATGAACCAAGACGACGACCACGCTTTGAGACCGACGATGGGATTGCGACTTGGGTCGATGTGTCGATGGCAAACGCGCAGCGAAAATCGTGCCGCATTGCGCACGACTGATCGGCCACGGCATGCGGACGTCCCGCCTGCGCTAAGGCAGTGCGCGGCATCTGGCACTGTCTGCGTTTTGGCGGCGCCCAAGAAGGCGTCGTCGCGGCAGCTGACCGGCCAGTGCGGGGCAACGCGCTCGACCGGGTTGCACCACTAAGGCGTCACGATCGCTGTCGGACTGAAAGCGCCTTGCCTGCGAGCGCCTTCGTGCTCGGTCGGCGTTCGGGTCTGCGATTCACAAGGCCGATCTTGCCTTCTGGACCATGGCACCGCCACGCACTCGCCACTGCCGGCGCGCACAGTCGCGCTAGACGCCAAAGACCAGGTCCTTCCTCGCCTTGTCGATCCATTGCGCGCGTTCTGCGCCGACGTCCGACAGGAACCGCCGATGCTGCTGGCGAAAGCGTTCGGAGAATTCGTCGTTCTTCGGGGTCGCGATCTTTTCGTGCGCGCTCTTGATCTCGAGCCCGTCCGGCAGGGCCGGCAGCCCGGCAGCCTTGGCAATCCGTGACAGCACCCCGTGCGCGCCGTTCTGGATCATGCCTTCGTAAGACATCCGGAACGGGGCGATCCCGTAGTCCTTGAAGTATTGTTCCGACCGGCGCTCTGCCGCCAGGATATGCTTCAACCACTTGAGGATATCCTGACCGTCATAGGCAAACGCGGCATCCGCGGCCTGGCGGGCTGGGGTCTGGGCCTGCGGAGCATGGCTGATCTTGGTCTGCACCATCTTCGACAACGACACCGCCTGCGACACGATATCCTCGCGGATCAACCAATAGCTCGGGCAACCGGCGTAGGTGTCGAAAAAGTCGGTCGGGTGTTCAAACACCGCTGCCAGCTGATGCGAGGTGATCTCGAAACTCAGGACGCCGCCGCGGGCACTGAAGTGTCTGGCCATGTCGACATATTCGGCCAGGCTGCGTGCACCGTAGTGCCGCGCGATGTTGGGCACGAAATTGGGGTTGAACAACTCGAGCCCGATGCCCAGCCGGTTGGTGCTTTCCAGAATGGACGACAGCCAGCTTGACCCCGACCGCGGGGTGAAATGGATCACCAGCGTGGTGTCGGCCGGTTTCTTTGCCTTGCCCTGGATGCGGCGCTGTTCGGACTCGGGGTCATCCTTGGCGAACTGCTGGGCAACACGCTCGGCGGCTTTCATCATCGTTTGTCTTTTCATGATCCGGTGGTTTCGGTCGGGCCGGTGATCCGTGCGATGGCATCGTGCAGCGCGGCCGGACCGGAGGGCAAGGCCAGCACGCGGGTCGGGTCCGCTTCGGCGGCGGCGTGTCCCTGGGCACCCAGATCGAACGCGAAGACCGGCAACCCGGTTGCCAGGGCCTCGTGCATCGCAAAGGAAAACGTCTCGGGCCAAATCGACGGGATGAACCAGCGCGAGATGCCATACTTCTGCACCAGCGCGGGAATGTCCGCGATGCGGTAGCTGCCGTGCACTTCGGACGGGGCAGCCAGCGCATAGGACGGATCGAGGTTGCCGATCAGGACGATCCGCGCCGCCTTGGTCCGCGCCAGTTCACGGGACATGTCGCGCAGGATCGCCGCGCCCTTGGGATATCCGATGTTGCCGAGCACGCCGATCACCACCTTGCCATCGAGGGGCACGCCCGGGGCCACGCGGCTGACAGGCTCCAGCAGGGCATGGGGGGCCACCACGATCCGACCTGCCGCGTCGGGATAGGCCTGCGCGACCAACCCCCGGCTGTTTGCCGAAAACACGGTGACCTGGTTCGCGCGTGTCACAAGCCGGCCCCACGCCGCGCGCCATTCCGCCAGCGTGACCCGCGTGCCATCGGGCCGCCGGGCGACATGCGCCGGATCGGCATTGGTCCCGGCATCGGGCACGCCGTGGAACGCACCATCCTGGCCCAGCAGCGTGTATGC
>JANNNU010000114.1:0-27838 GCA_031398695.1 Paracoccaceae bacterium
CGTCTGGTAGGGCGCCTCGGGCAGGATCACCATCCGGTCGGTGCGAGTAGCACCTGAATCGGGGCGAAACGCATCGAGTTTGAACAGCTGTTGTGGGCTTTCGGAAAACCAGCCGGTGCTGACCACTTCCTCGCGGTCCGACTCCAGATCCTCGCCGGTCCAGACCAGGGCCCAATCCGCGCCCCCCGGCGCCCGCGCGCCCGCCAGCACATCCGACATCGGGCCCGATTGCAGCGTGAACGCGTGGCTGTACAACGGCCCAAGCGTGATCCGCCGCAGCCGTTTGGGGTGCAGGTCGGCAAAGTCCTTGTCGAACCCCTGCGCGATCGTCAGCAGCTTGAGCCCGCCCAACGACTGCGCCGTCAAATGCGCCTGCACCATCGGCCAGCGCCGGTCGTCGGTCGGCAGCGGTTTGCGCCCCGAATCCTCCACGTCCATCAGATAGACCACCGGCAGGTTCAGCTGGCTGTCATAGACCGCCCAATGCACCAGAAAATGCCGCCGCGCGCCGACGTCGGCAATCCACTGCGCGTCGGGGTCGTTGCGCGCCCAAAAGAGGCCGCCCTTCGCCATCGCCTCGTAGTAGAGCCGCTGCGACAGGGCGAACTGCAACTGCACCGGCACGGTCAGGTCGCGCACGATCTGGCGGATCATGCGGTCCTTCAGCTCGGCGTCGGACGCCATGCCGGTCAGATGCTTGCTGGCCTGTGCGGCATCCAACGCCATCACCATCAATTCCTGCGCCACCGGAAAACCGCTTTCATGCCGGTCCATCACCAGCTTGGGCGCGGTGTCGGCCCGCCCGGTCATCAGATACTTGTGGCTCAGCGCGCGAAACGTCGCGGCTAGCGCGGTCAGATACCGCCCCAGCACGCGCGCCTCGGTGCGGGTCAAACGCCCCTCGTTCTCCAACTCGCCGGCCACCCGGCCCAGATGCCCGGTGATCCGGTCGAACTTGGCGAAATAGCGGCGGGCCAACAGGGTATCCTCGACCGCCACATGGTCCCGCGTCAGCTGTTCCTTGACCTCGGACACTTACTCGCCATACGCATTCTTGTCGTGCTTCTCGACAATCGCGGCAAAGCGGCGGGCAAAGCGTTCGTCGGCTTTCGCCTTCTGCTCCAGCACCTTGCGGGCAAAGACCATGTGATCTTCATGGCTTTCCAGCATGTCGGCCATCTTGTCGTTGGTGGCCGCCCCGATCGCCGCCATCGCCGATTGCGCCTCCTGGTCGGTCTTGACGCCGATTTCGTTGATCCGGTGGGCCACGTCCTGCTGCTGCGCGGTCTTGAGGCTCGAGGTCAGTGCATCATACAGCACGACCCGCTGCTTGGTGTCGGTCTGCAGCTTGTTGATCAGCACCAGCTGCGTCGCGGCCTGGTTCTGCAAGCTGTCCATCCAGGTCTTGCCCTTCTCGATGTACCGCTCCAGCGTCTGCGACTTGGCCAGCATCACCTGTTCGTCCTGCACCAGCGCGTTGTAGCGGGTGTTCATCGCGGCAAGGTCGGTTTCCAGCTTGGTGCGCACCGCCGCGTCCTGCTCGACGCTGATCTTGTTTTCCAGCTCGATCACCTGCGGGTCCATCGCCGCGATCTCGCGCCGCACCGCCTCCAGCGACCCGACGGTTGTTTCTCGTTCGGTCAGCGTCTCGCCCAGATTGACCTCGACCTTGGTCTTCTGGCCGTTCAGCAGGTCCAGCTGGCTTTGCAACAGCCGCACGATCACGTCGGATTTCGCGATCAGGTCCTGCAGCTTGGCATCAATGCTGGCCGTCCGCAGCCGCTCTTGCCGCATCGATTCAGACTTCGCCCCCGAAAAGATGCCGATGAACGACTCCATCCCGGTTTTCGAGCGCATCTCGTCGAAGTCCTTGGAAAAGCCCGCCGTCACATCGTCGAGCCCCATGATCAGTTCTGCGATGTTCGCGTTCATCAGCTCGGTGTGCTTGTGCACGTCGTCGAGCGTGGCATTCTCGATGTCGATCGTCGGCTCTCCCGCCTCGATCTTGGCGCGCGCCTGTTCGATCCGACCGGTGATTTCCGAGATCTTGGCCTGTGCCGTGGCGACCTGCTTCTGGCTTTCCTCAATCTGCGTTTCGAAATTGGCCATCGCGCCCTCCGTTGAATGATCCGAGTCATCTAGGGCATGTAAAGCCCCAATACATCCCCGGTCCGCGGGATTATCGGGCGTGCCGACTCCCGCTCCGGTCGCCGGTATCCTTGCCGATTTTGCGCTGAACCGCCAAGCAATGTTTGCCCCGTCGGCAAGGAAGGCGCCGTCCGCGCCCCTAGACGGGAATGTTGTCGATCAGCCGCACGCCCCCGGTCCAGGCCGCCGCGAGCATCCGCCGCGGGCGCGTCGGGTCGTCGGACGGCAGCAGCGTGCCCGCATCGCGCAACTCGATGTATTCCACCCGTTCGAACCCCGCCGCGCGCATCTTTTCCGCGGCCTCTCGGATCGCCATGCGGTCGGATTGCCCGGCGCGGATGTCGTCGGCCGCCGCCGTGATCGCGGCATAAAGTACCGGCGCCCGCGCCCGCGCCGCCGCATCCAGATGCAGGTTGCGCGAACTCATCGCCAGCCCGTCCGCCTCGCGGATCGTCTCGCAGCCAACCACAGTGACGGGCAGGTTCAGGTCGGCCACCAGCTTCAGCACCACCTGCAACTGCTGCCAATCCTTCTGGCCGAAATAGCCCCGGTCGGCCATGGTCATGCCAAAGAGCTTGGTCACCACCGTCGCCACCCCGTCGAAATGCCCGGGCCGCATCCGGCCTTCCAGCGGCTCCGACACGCCCGCCACAGTCACGGTGGTGCCATAGCCGTCGGGATAGACCTCGGCCGGCTGCGGCGCAAAGATCAGATCGACCGGCACCGTGGCCAGCAGTGCTGCGTCGGCCTCTTCGGTGCGGGGATATTTCTTCAGATCGTCGGGGTTGTTGAACTGCTTTGGGTTCACGAAAATCGTGGTGATCACCCGGTCGCATTCGGCCCGCGCCGCCCGCGCGAGGCTGAGGTGCCCGTCATGCAACGCGCCCATCGTCGGCACGACACCCACGGTCTGCCCCGGCGCCTTCCACCCGCGCACCCGCGTGCGCAGATCGGCGACGGTCCTGACGATCGGCACGCTCACTTCGCGGCCTTCAGCACATCGGCAAAACCGTGCTCGTCGCCCGGAAAGCGGCGGTCGCGCACCTCTGCGGCATAGTCCGCGATCGCAGCATCGGCGGTCTTGCCCAACTCGGCATAGCGTTTGACGAACTTGGGGCGGAAGTCGGTGAACAGCCCCAGCATGTCGTCGACCACCAGCACCTGCCCGTCGCACGCGACCCCGGCCCCGATCCCGATGGTCGGGATATCGACCGACTGGGTGATCCGCGCCGCGAGCCCCACCGGCACCTTTTCGAGCACCACCGCAAAGGCCCCCGCCTCCTCGACCGCGCGGGCATCGGTGAACACGCGGTCCGCCTCGGCGTCGCGCCCCACCACCTTGTAGCCGCCCAGCGTGTTGACGGCCTGCGGCGTCAGCCCGACATGCGCCATCACCGGCACGCCGCGTGCCGTCAGGAACGCGATGGTCTCGGCCATATGCGCGCCGCCCTCCAGCTTGACCGACGGCGCCCCGGTTTCCGCCATCAAGCGCGCGGCGTTGCGGTACGCTTGCTGGGGACTTTCCTCGTAGGATCCGAAGGGCATGTCGATCACCGCCATGGCCTTCGACAACCCCCGCACCACGGCCCGGCCATGCAGGATCATCATCTCCAGCGTGACGCCAAGGGTCGAGGGCATGCCATGCAGCACCATCCCCACCGAATCACCGACCAGGGCGATGTCGCAATGCGCATCCACCAGCCGCGCGACGGGCGTCGTGTAGGCGGTCAGCACCACCAGGGGAACGCCGCCCTTGCGGGCCCGGATGTCGGGCGGCAGAACGGGGCGGGCGGGGGATGTGGCGCTCATGGCGAACCTCGCGGGGGGTGGCTGGCGTTCCTAAACTGCGCGACATATGGGCACACCCGGCCAGCACGCGCAACAATCTTGCGCTGCATCGCAGCGCATGGCGGGCTTGACGGCGCGGCAAGGCTGGGGTCGCATCGGCGGGCAACCACAGGAGCCCGCAGCATGACCGCAGTCCTTCGCTTGACCCGTCCCGACACCGCACCCGACATCGAACGCCCCGATTTCGCGAAATGGATCGACGGCGATCCGGTCCACAGCACCTGGAACCTCGAAGACCGCGATGGGCTTTACTGCGGCCTCTGGCAGTCCACCCCCGGTGCGTGGCGCGTCTCTTATGAAGAGTGGGAATACGTGCACATTCTGGAAGGCGTCTCGATCCTGACCGATGCGGCAGGCACGGCGCATACGCTGCGGGCCGGAGACAGTCTGGTCATCCGGCCCGGCTTTGTCGGCACGTGGCGCGTGGTCGAAACCACGCTGAAAGAGTATGTGATCAGGTCGTAGGCGGATCGAGCGGCGGGCAGTCGTCTTCGGCAATGCCGTTGCGGCGGCAGGCGGCCAACCGGCGACGGTCGACCCGCGCCGCCTCTTCGGCGTCGCGCGCATCGGCAAGGGCCTGAGCTTCCAGCTGTTGCTCTTTCAGGGCGATGTTTTCGGGCGTTTCGGCCACGGCGCGGCCATTCGCGTCGTCCATGATCGGGCCTTCCAGCGCCAGGCTCTCTTCCAGGGTGCGCACCTTCACCCGCGTACCCAGATCGACCCGGTTGTAAAGGTCGATGGCATCCTGGTTGAACAGCCGGATGCAGCCAGCCGACGTCGCCCGACCGATCGATTCGTTCTGCACCGTGCCGTGGATGCGGAAATAGGTGTCCCGGCCACCGCGATAGAGATATAGCGCCCGCGCGCCCAACGGGTTGTCGAGCCCGCCTGGCAGACCGGCGGCGTATTCGGCATAAAGGTCTGGCCGGGTCCGGATCATGTTCGCGGTGGGCTGCCACGACGGCCATTCCGCCTTGCGCTGGATGGTGCCCGACCCGCGGAACGACAGGCCTTCGCGCCCGACGGCGATGGCATAGCGCATCGCGCGGCCCCCCTCCAGGACGTAGTAAAGCCGCCGCGCATAGGTATCGACCACGATCATGCCCGCGTCTTCGTCGCCGTTGTAGGCGACCTCCTCGCGCGCGCGCCCGCCTGCCAGATAGGCCTCGTCCACCGCCTGGATGAAGAATTCGCCATCCTGCACCGCCGCATACTCGGGGCGGGTGCTGGGCCCTTCGGCGGGCGGGGCACCGGCACAGGCAGCCAGAACGAAAAGCGACAGCAGGGCGGCAAGCCGAGAGAGCATCGGGGTAAAGCGCACGGGGGATTCTCGCAATCTGACAGGACTGTGGATGATATGCAGCAAGAACCCCGCCATTCCCCGCCGTCAAGCCCCAGACCGTTGATCGCAAAAGAAATGCCCCCGGCGTGGCACGCCGGGGGCATCGCGCGGGCGCGGGTGGATTTACTGGATCGGGCCGAACGACCAGAACAGCGTCTCACCCGAGCTGTCGGTCACACCGTCGTTGTCGGTGACGACCCAGGTCGTCCCGGCGGCGTCGATGGCAAAGCCTTCGACCTTTTCAGGGGTGTAGCCGTTCAGCACGCCCAGGTCGGGCATCAGGTCGCGCACCAGTTCCTTGGTCACCACTGGCAGGGTGGTGCCCAGTTCCGCCGGAACCATCGCGGCGACCGGAACGCGGTAGATCTTCTTGGTCGCCGCAGCCGCGCCGATCTGGTTGTCACGCTCGACGATGTAAACCCAGTCGCCGTTCACGGTGATGTCCGACAGGCCCATCCAGGCCGCGTCCGACGCGCCTTCGGGCAGCGCGTCCATCGGGTAGTACACGGCACCCCAGGTTTCTTCCTCGGTGTTGTAGCCCAGCAGCTTGACCATGCCGGCGGCATCGTCCTTCCACTCGCGCTGCACGGCCATCCACAGCCAGTCCCCGGCCACGGTGATGCCCTCGAAGCCAAAGCGGATCTCATTGGCCAGCAGGTCGGCTGGCAGGGCGATTTCCTGCTTGATCTCGCCGCTGTCGTCGACGTGGTAGATCGCGTGCGGGATCAGCCGGTCGCTGCGTCCTTCCGACGCGAGCCAGAACCCGCCCTCGCCATCGGTCGCGATGCCTTCCAGGTCCAGCTTCTGCGCCGCGTCGCCGCCTCGCGTCACCAGCATCCCGCCGGTAATCTTGGCCGGGGTCTGCGTCGCGTCGATCGTGTAGATCATCGGCATCGCGCCATAGACGCTGTCCGAAACGGCATAAAGCTTGCCCGCCTCGGCAGGGTCCGCCGCCAGACCCGACAGCGCACCCCAGCCCAGCAGGCTTTCGGTGCCGGCCGAGGTGATCATCGGATAGGCTGCCGGCCCTTCGGCCAGTTCATAGATCATCACATGCGCGCGCACGCCGCCGTCCTCGACGAAGTCCACCTCGTTGGCCGATGCAAAGAGGTTGCGCGACGGGATGGCGACCATGCCTTCGGGCGACACGCCCGACGGCAGTAGCTGCTTGAGCACCGGAACAGCCGGATCGGTCAGGTCATAGACCCCGATGATCGAGGACCGCTCGGACGCGACGAACGCCATCGGCGTTTCGCCGAACGTGGCGATTTCCACCGATTCCAGCTCGACGCCCTTCGACCCCGAGCGACCCTCGGGGTAGTGGCCGGTCGCAACGACCGCCTGTTCCAGGCTGGCGCCCGATTCGTAGACCACGGTCCCGTCCTTGCGGAAGATCGTCCAGCTGCGGCTGCCACCCTCGTAATCGCCTTCGTTGGCGACCGCGAAATGGTCGTTGTCCAGCCACTTGGCGCCGTCAGGCTCGCGCAGCACACCGGCCTTGTCGGTGGTGAAGTCCAGTTTGCCGTCGCGCTTGGTGTCGATCCCGGTCAGGTCGGTCGCCCCGGCGCTGAAGTGGCTTGCCACCGCGCCATCGGCCCCGATGACCACGATGTGGTTGTTTTCCTGCATGGTGACGACGATCTCGCCCGCCGCGTTCACGTCCACGAACTCGGGCTCGGGGTCGTCACCGCCCACTTCGGCCAGCCCGGTCACCTCGATCTTCTGCAACCCGGCGCAATCCACCGCGCCATCCACCACCGGTAGCTTGACCACAAAGCCGGCGGGCATCTGCGGGATCACGCCGTCGTTTACGTCTTCGTCGCGCTCGTTCTCGATCGCGATCGCCAGAAACGATCCGTCCGCCGCAGCCGCGACCGAATCTGGTTGACCGCCGAGGTCACATTCGGCCGTCACGGCCTTGGCCGCCAGATCGAGCGTCACCATCTTGCCCGACGGGCTGACGAAATCCGGCGAGGTGTTCACCGCGACAAAAGCATTGGCGCCGATGATCTTGGCGGTGGTCGGCTCGCCGCCCACGTCGATGTTGCCCAGCGCCTTGGGCGCTTTCGGATCGGTGATGTCGATCAGACCCACCACGCCCAGCGGACTGTCGGTGTAGATCAGCGTCATGCCATCGGGCGAGGCCGAAATGATCTCGGCGCTGGTGGGGCGGGCGCGGTCTTCGCCCTCTGCCATGTTGTCGGGGGTCGCGAACGTGGCGACGCGGTTGAAATTCATCTCGGCCAGCGCGGGCATTGCTGCCACCATCGCCACAACCGAGGTCACACCGAAAATCCGTGCGGACATGAAAGGCTTTCCCCATCTAGGTTTAAACTGCCAGACCCATGGGGCAGAAAAGTAACAGGCTTGCGACAGCAGCGTTTCAGTTTGATGAAAGCAAGGCGAAGAAAGCAGGGCACGGGGAACCACCAGCGATCGACGCGTGTTGTTGGTCAGAGGCATTGCCCTCGGAACTCTGGAGAAAGTCCTTTTCATGGCTGTGGAATCCCTGCTCGTCATCCTAATCGTCGGCGCGCTCGCCGGCTGGCTCGCCGGTCTGATCGTCAAAGGTTACGGGTTTGGCCTTTTGGGCAACATCGTGGTCGGAATCGTCGGTGCCTTAATCTCGGGCCTGCTGTTCCCGCGTCTTGGGCTCAACTTCGGGTCCGGCATCGCTGGCAGCGTCATCTATGCGATGATCGGTGCGGTCATCCTGCTGCTGCTGATCCGTGTGATCCGCAAAGTCTGATGCCAAAGGGTCTGGCCGGGCGGTGAAATTCCGCCGTCCGGCTTGCATCCTTCCGGGCTGCACCCATCTTTCGTTCAGACAAGGATGGAGAGTTGCATGCAATGCCCCGTTGATGGCGAAACGCTGGTCATGTCCGACCGTCACGGCGTCGAGATCGACTATTGCCCTAAATGCCGCGGCGTCTGGCTGGATCGCGGCGAACTTGACAAGATCATCGACCGGGCTGGCACTGCGCCGTCCGCCGCCCCCGCAGCGGCAACACCGGTGCGGCCAGCGCCCGGGCAGCCGGTCTATCAGCCCGAACCGCGCCGCCCCTACCGGGACGAGGATGACGACGATGACTATCGCCGCCGCCCGAAGCGCCGCGAAGGGTTTCTCAGCGACATCTTCGATTTCTGAAAGTCGGCCAGACCGCAACAACGGAGCTTGCCCTGATACGCGATCAGCGTGCCTTTGCCAGCTCGCACCAGTCGACATCAGGCCCATCGGGTGTCCACGCTTCTGCAAGATTGCGCTCGACCAACTCGTCGGCCAGATACAACCAGCGGTCAGATCGCCAGCGGCGTACATCGGCAACGACGCGCCCGGCGAACGCGTCGTATTCAACGTTCTCGAGCCGCACGACTGTTCCGGCCGGATATAACTTGCCGACCTGCGCCTTTGCGTCTTCGGCCCACTGCTTTTCAGCGGGGCACGCCGCGCCACGGATTTCGGGTGCCTGAATTCCTCGGACTCTGACCGAGTTGACCGCCTGCAATCCAGGCCAAAGTTCAACGCGCACGTCAAGCGTGTCGCCATCGATAACGCGAACGACCTCTCCAACGTAGAGTGGATAGGGCTCAATTGCTGTTTCCTGCGCCACGCTAAAACCTGGCCCAACTAAGCCGAAACACGCACCAGAAAGAACCGAAAGAAAACTAAATTTTTTCCGCATGGAAGTTCTCCAATCCGAAAGATATCACCACCTGATTGAATGCCGGATCGCAAGAAAAATGTGAGCAGGCTGCTCCCCTACCAGCGCCGCAAGGCTGCCTCGTCGGCATCCTGCGCCGCCACCCAGTCCGCCCCCGCCGCCCCGATCTCTTTCTTCCAGAACGGGGCGCGGGACTTCAGGTAGTCCATCAGAAACTCGGCCGCCGCAAACGCTTCGGCCCGGTGCCGCGCGGCGGTGGCGACCATCATGATCGCCTCGCCCCGCACCAGCCGCCCGTGCCGGTGGATCGCCAGCGCATCGACCAACGCCCAGCGCGCCACCGCCTGATCCACCATCGCGGTGATCGCCTTTTGCGTCATGCCGGGATAGTGCTCGATCTCCATCGCGTCGAGCCGCCCGCCCTCGTCGCGCACCAGCCCGGTGAAGGTCACGACCGCCCCCGCCCCGCCGACGCCCGCCACGAAAGCCGCTGTTTCAGCGCCGACGTCGAATGCGGCCTCCTGCACCAGCACCCGCACGTCAGCCCCCCGTCATCGGCGGAAAGAACGCCACTTCCCGCACGCCCTGCAGCGGCGCATCGAACGAGGACAACTCCTGATCCAGCGCGACCCGCAGACTGGCCAGATCCCCGAAGGCCACCGCGTAGCGCTCTTCGCGCGCGACCAGTTCGGCCACCAGATCGGCCACCGTGGCCGCCTGCGTCGCGATCCGCTCGCGCGGCACACCGATGCGTTCGCGCACCCAGGCGAAATACAGAACCTCGATCATCGCTCATCCCGCAGATAGGGCAGCGCCTTGCGGAAATAGTCAAACCCGGTGATCGCCGTCAGCACCGCTGCCACCCAGATCAGCGCCAGCCCCGCGATCGTCGCGTAAGACGAACACCCCAGCGCCCCGCACGACCGGATCGGATCGGCCATCCCCGCCGTCACCGCCTGCGCATAGGCCTCCATCGTCATGCCCTGGCGCGCGATGCCCTCGACATGCTCCAGCCCGGTTCCCAGAAACAGCACCGCGATGGCCACCATCTGCGCGGTGGTTTTCCACTTGGCGAGCTTGGTGACCTTCAAAAGCCCCGCCTGCGCGCCCAGAAACTCGCGAAGACCGGACACGAACACCTCGCGAAACAGGATGACCGTCGCGGGCAGGATCAGCCACGGATTCATGCCGGAATAGCCGGTGATGATGACCAGCGCGATTACCACCATCGCCTTGTCGGCGATCGGGTCCAGCATGGTGCCGAACTTCGACTCCTGCTTCCACAACCGCGCGAGATAGCCGTCGAAATAATCCGTCACCGCCGCGCCGACAAACAGCGTCAGCGCAAACCAATCCGCCCAGGGCCGGTGAAAGTACAGAAACATCACCGCCACACCGGGGGCAGCCAGCAGGCGCAGGACGGTCAGGCTGTTGGGCAGGTTCCATGTCATGCCCAAAGGGATAGCCAGAAGTGCAGGCGGGGGGAAGGGGTCTGCCTTCCCCCCGCACCGCCGGGGCCGTTTCGGCGTCGCGCTCACATCGGATGGGCGGGACCTTCCGCACTGTTGCGTGTTTTCCACAGCGAGTACAGGATGCCGCAGGCGATGATCCCGATCGTGATGGCCAGCGACAGATACGGGTCAAACTTGCCGAAGAAGTAACTGTAGAAGCCCTTCAACCCGATGAACACCAGCACCAGCGCCAGCGCGTATTTCAGGTAGTGGAACCGGTGCACCAGGGCGGCGAGCGCAAAATACAACGCGCGCAGGCCAAGGATGGCCATGATGTTGGCGGTATAGACGATGAACGTGTCGGTGGTGATCAGAAAGATCGCAGGCACCGAGTCGACCGCAAAGATCACGTCGGCAAAGTTGATCACGACCAGCGCCACGAACAGCGGCGTGGCGTGCACCACCAGCTTCTGGGTGCCCGGATGGGGCTGGCGCACAAAGAAGTTCTGGCCGTGCAACTCTTTGGTCACGTTCATGAACCGCGACACCACCCGGACCATCGGGTTCTTCGACACATCGGTGTCGCCCTCTTGAACCACCAGCATCTTGATGCCGGTGAACGCGAGGAAGGCCGCGAACACCAGCGTCATCCAGCTGTAGTTCGACACCAGTTCGGCCCCGATGGCGATCATGATGCCCCGCAGGACGATGACACCGATGATCCCCCACACCAGCGCGCGATACTGGTACTTCGGCGGAATCGCGAAGTAGCCGAAGATCAGCGAGATGACGAAGACGTTGTCGATCGAGAGAACCTTCTCGATGATGTAGCCCTGGAAATACGACGCGACGGGGTTGGTGCCGTCGCTGGTCACCAGCGTCCCGTTCTGCCAAGCCCACCAGATGTAGCCGCCAAAAGCGACGGCGATCAGGATGTAGAAAACAGACAACCTCAGACTTTCGGCAACGCCGATCTCGTGGTTGTCCCGGTTCAGCACGCCAAGGTCAAAGACCATCAGCGTGACGACGATGGTCATGAACATCAGCCACAGCCACAACGGCTTGCTAATCACTTCGTAGAATAAGAAATCCATGCGCGACCTCTGCGTGTTACATCAGGAAGTGCGCTCGGAACGGGTCCGATGGAGTCCGGGCTGGCACCGAGCACACTCGATGCGGTCCGACATCACGACATCCATCGTCAGAGGGGCCCGGTCCGCATCCGGCAAGTGGGAACGACGCCGGGACATGACAAGGGTGTGATCGGCAGAATCTGGCGTCAGAACGCGTTCATCACCACGAAAATCGCGGATTGGATCACCGCATAGGCCATGCCGCCCACGAATCCGACGGCGATGACCGAAAACAGCAGCCCGCCGATGATCCAGAGCCCGTCCCGCTCAAGCACTCCCAGCGCGAAAAGGCAGATGGCGATCGACGGCAGCATGTTGCCGAACGGCACGGGCAGGATCAGCACCAGCGACAGGATCAGGCAGACCAGACCGATGCCCCGTTGCGCCCCCGGCGTCGTCAGCGGCGCCATACGGTGGCGCAACAACCGCTCGGCCCGCGCCAGCCACGGGGTCGCGCGGGTGAACAACGTGGCCAGCTTCTCGCGCGGCAGCGACCGGCGCGCGATGAAGGCCGGCAGCCACGGACGGCGGCCCATCATCATCTGAGCCGACAGGATGACCAGCGGCAGCCCCAGCACCCCGGCCAACCCCGGAGGCGACGGCAGGATGTTGGGAAAGGCAAAGATAATCATCAGCGCCCCGAACGCCCGCCCGTGCAGCGCAGCCAGCAGGTCGCCGAACGAAATGGTCTCGCGCGTCTCGTCCGCCGCGATCTCTTCCAGCACCTGCGACAGCCGCTGGTCGGGGCGCACCGTCAGCGCGCGCGCCGGCGCTGCCGGTCTCGGGTCGGGTTTGGCGCCGTGGTCCATCGACCCTTCCTTTGTGGTCTCTGCCCAAGGTTGGGCCCGTCTCGGCGCGGATCAAGACCCGATTCGCGCGGAAAAGTTAAGGGCCCGCCGTGAGGCGGATGCGCATGACGCACGCCATACGTGGGCCATACGCCCGCCATACGCGAACTGGCACCTCGATTTCCAGCAATCCCGGCAGGTTAACGCTGCGAACGACGGCCTAGCCGCGCTCGTGAAAGAAGTCGTGGATCGCCTGCGCCATCGTGGCGGAAATCCCGTCCACCGCTGCAAGGTCCGACACCCCTGCCCGCGCGACCGCCTTGGCCGACCCGAAGTGCAGCAGCAGCGCTTTCTTGCGCGCCGCCCCGACGCCGGGAATGTCGTCCAGAGGCGTGATCGACACCGCCTTGGCTCGCTTCGCCCGGTGCGCCCCGATGGCCCAGCGGTGCGCCTCGTCGCGCAGACGCTGCACGAAATAAAGCACCGGGTCGTTCATCCGCAGCGCAAAGGGAGGCAGGCCGGCACGGTGAAATTCCTCTTTCCCCGCATCCCGGTCCACGCCCTTCGCCACCCCGATCATCGTGATGTCATCGACGCCCAACTCGGCCAGAATCCCTGCCACTGCAGACACTTGCCCCGCCCCGCCGTCGATCAGCAGCAGATCGGGCCAGCCTTCCGACTTGCGCTCGGGGTCTTCCTTGATCAACCGCTCGAACCGCCGGGTCAGCACCTCTTTCATCATGCCGAAATCGTCGCTGTTCGCGCCCGCCTCGGACTTGATGTTGAACTTACGATACTGCCCCTTCGCAAACCCCTCGGGCCCCGCGACGATCATCCCCCCCACCGCGTTGGTGCCCTGAATGTGTGAGTTGTCGTAAACCTCGATCCGGCGCGGCGGCCTGTCCAGATCGAAGGCTTCGGCCAGACCGTCCAGCAGGCGGTTCTGCGTGCTGGTTTCCGCCATCCGCCGCGCCAGGGACTCCCGCGCGTTTCTGGCAGCGTTTTCCACCAGCTCGGCCTTTTCGCCCCGCAACGGCACCGCAATCTCGACGCGCCGCCCCGCCCGGTCCGACAAAAGCTGCCCCACCAGATCGGGGTTTTCGACGCCGTGCGACAGCAGGATCAGCCGCGGCGGGTCCTTGTCGTCATAGAACTGGGCTAGAAAAGCCTCCATGATTTCAGGCTCTTCCGCCCCCGCGCCGGTCTTGGGATAAAAGTCGCGGTTGCCCCAGCTTTGGTTGGCCCGGATGAAGAACACCTGCACGCAGGCCTGCCCCTGATCTAGATACAGCGCCACCACATCCGCCTCCGACACCCCCGCCGGATTGATCCCCTGCGAGGATTGAACCTGGGTCAGCGCCTTGATCCGGTCGCGCAACGCCGCCGCCCGCTCGAACTCCATCGCCTCGGACGCTGCCTGCATTTCCGTCGCCAGGTTGGCCTGCACCGCCGTCGTTTTACCTTGCAAGAACCGCTCGGCGTCAGCCACCAGCGTCGCGTACCCGGCCGGATCGACCTTGCCGACACAGGGCGCAGCACAGCGCTTGATCTGGTACATCAGGCAGGGTCGCGTCCGACCCTCGAACATCGAATCCGTGCAGTTGCGCAGCAAGAACACCTTCTGCAACTGGTTCAGCGTGCGATTGACCGCCCCGGCGCTGGCAAAGGGGCCGAAGTAACTACCCTTTTCGGATTTCTTGCCGCGGTGCTTTTTCAGCGCCGGATAGGCATGTTCCTTGCCGATCAGGATGTTGGGAAACGATTTGTCATCCCGCAGCAGCACATTATAGCGCGGTTTCAGCTGCTTGATCAGGTTCTGCTCCAGCAGCAGCGCCTCTGTCTCGGTCCGCGTCGTCAGGAACATCATCGACGCGGTTTCGAAGATCATTCGGGCGATGCGCCCCGAATGGCCCCCGGGCCGGGCATAGTTCGACACCCGCGCCCGCAGGTTGCGCGCCTTGCCGACGTACAGCACCTCGGACTTGTCGTTGAGCATGCGGTACACGCCCGGCGAGCCGTCGAGCGTGCGCAGATAGCCCTGAATCACCTCATAGCCCGAAAGTTGGGTCTGGCTGTCCGTCACGCCCCTGCGCCCTTTGCGTTAACCCGCGATTCCCGAACGTGCTGCAATGTTAACCCGACCAGAGCAAGAGAAAAGCTGTCCCCGGTTTCTGTGGATAACCCTGCGGAGAAGATTTCGGGATTGCGGAATTTCCCTTGTTTTTGGCCTCGTTCCCCGATACGCCTATTTTTTAGGCGAAAGATCAAACCACTGATTTTGAACGATATTATTTTAGTATCTAGCAAATCCCTGAAAAGTCTTAACTTTTTGTAACGGGATCGTGAAGGGGCCGGCGTGAGTGCACAACTTGGCAGGCGGCACAAGTCGGGATCACTCTACACCCAGCACATCGGCGGTCTGCCAGACCAGATGCTGCCCTGCGTCCACCGCCACCATTTGCCCTGTGACGGCCACCGAGTCGAGGAAAAATCCAAGTGCCGCCGTGATGTCGGCAGGATTTGCCCCGCGCTTCAGCACCGTCGCGGCGCGTTGGCGCGCAAAGTGGCTATCGCTCTGCCGCGCTCCTTGGAGCGTCGGACCCGGCCCGATGGCATTAACGCGGATGTCGGGGGCCAGCGCCTGCGCCGCCGTCCGGGTCAGCGCCCAGAGCCCCATCTTGGCCAGCGTGTAAGTCATGAATTCCGGTGTCAGCTTGTGCACCCGCTGGTCGATCATGTTGACGACCAGACCCTGGGCCACCGGCTCTCCGGCCGCATCGGTCACGGCGTGCGGGCATTGCGCGGCGAACCCTTGGGTCAGCACGAACGGCGCGCGCAGGTTGCTGTCCATGTGGCGGTCCCAACTGGTGCGGGTCGCCGTGCTGATCGTATCATACTCGAAGATCGACGCGTTGTTGACCAGAACGGTCAACGGCCCGCCCAGTCCGTCCGCCGCCCGGTCGATCAGGGTTGCCGTCTGCGCCTCGTCCAACAGATCGGCCTGCAGCGCAACGGACCGCCCGCCCATCGCCGAGATCTCGGCGACCACCGATTCGGCGTCGGCCTGCGATCCGGCATAGTGCACCGCCACGTCATAGCCACGCCCGGCCAGATACAGCGCCATGGCACGACCCAGCCGCCGCGCCCCGCCCGTCACCAATGCCCGCATCTTCAGCCCTTCTTGCCGCACGCGCAGGACTTGCCGATCATCGGTCGCCCGCAGCGCGAACATGCGCCGGTCCGCCGTGCCGTCAAGCGGCGTTTCACCTGTCGGGTCAGCGCGCCGGGAAACAGCAGGTTGCCGACCATGGCGATCCCGACCATCGCCAGCAGGAACACGATCATGATCTTGACCAGCACGGCCCTACAGCCCGAACCGCGACCAGGCGGCGCGATCCTCGACCGCCGCCAGCGCGTCATCGGCAAAGTTCAGGCCCAACCGCTGCGTCAGGCTGCGGCGCTGACCATAGGGGACCAGCCGCACCTTGTCGCCGTAAAGCTGCTTCAGTTTGGGCACCAGATGGCCCAACCCGTCGACCAGCCCCACATCCGCCGCACCCTGCCCGACCCAGACGTCGGCATTGAACAGATCGGCCTCGGCCAGCCGCGCCCCGCGCCGCGCCTTGACATGGGCGATGAACGCCTCGTGGATCGGGGTCTGCAGCGCGCGCAACCGGTCGATATCCTCGGGCTTTTGCGGCAGGAACGGGTCGGCCAGGCTTTTCGACCGCCCTGCCGTGACCACCCGCCGTTCGACCCCCTGTTTCGCCATCAATTCCGGAAAGCCGAAGCTGGCAAAGATCACGCCGATCGACCCGACGATCGAACTGGCATCGACCCAGATGTCGTCGGCGGCACACGCCAGCCAGTAGCCGCCCGATGCGGCGACATCTTCGACAAAAGCATGCACCGTCAGCGACTTTTCGGTCGCGAGCCGCCGGATGCGGGCAGCGATCAGGCTCGACTGGACGGCCGATCCGCCGGGCGAGTTGATCACCAGCGCCACCGCCGCCGGCTTGCCGCGCGAAAAGGCCCGTTCGATCAACGGGGCCAGCGCGGCATCCGACAGACCGCGCGACCCGGCGGCGATGGTGCCCTGCAACCGGATCACCGGAACGAAGGCAGGTTTGGGCAGAAAGGGGATCAGGTGTTTCATGATCCGCAAGTAAGGTGCGGCACCCTTGCGGACAAGTCTTGATTGCGGGCAGGCTGCCCGGATGATCGACAAGCTGGAAATGTTCATCGCCCTGGCCCGCGAACGGCACTTCGGCCGCGCCGCCGAGGCGTGCAGGGTGACGCAACCCACCCTGTCCTCGGCGATCCGGCAACTGGAGGATCAGCTGGGCGTGCAACTGGTGTTTCGCGGCAGCCGATTTCAGGGATTGACGCCCGAAGGCCAGCGGGTGCTGGACTGGGCGATCCGCATCGCCGGCGACATGCGCAGCCTCAAGGACGAGATGCGCAGCGTGCGCGCGGGGCTGTCCGGCAATCTGCGGATCGGCGTCATCCCGACTGCCCTGCCGATGGTAGCCGAGCTGACCGAGCCGTTCACCGCGCGCCATCCCAACGTCCGCATCACCATCCTGTCGCGCACCAGCGCCGAGATCCTCGCCGGGATCGACACGCTGACGCTGGATGCCGGCATCACCTATCTTGACAACGAGCCGTTGGGGCGCGTGTCGCAGGTCCCGCTCTATGCCGAATTCTACCGCTATCTTTGCGCACCCGGTACCGCGCTGGCCGCGCGCGCACGGGTGACCTGGGCCGACGTGGCCGAGCAGCCGCTGTGCCTGCTGACCGCCGACATGCAGAACCGGCGCATCATCAACCAGCATCTGTCGTCGGCGGGCGCCAAGGCCGTGGCGATGGTGGAAAGCAATTCGGCGATCGCGCTGATCGCCCATGTGCTGACGGCAACGTGGGCGTCGGTCGTGCCGATGCGGCTTGCCGGGATGTTCGCGACCGACCGGCTGGTGTCGATCCCCATCGTCGAACCCGAGGCCGAACATCTGGTCGGCCTGATCACCGCCCGCCACGACCCGCAAACCCCGGTGCTGTCGGCCTTGCTGGAAGAGGCAGGGCGGCTGGGGCTGCAATAGACCGACCCTATCGAATGACGGGATTTCGATATTGATTTATCGATCAATCGGCGTATTCGGTAACCATCAGAAGGAGCCCGCATGCCGCCCGTGCCAGCCAATCTTGCACCCCGCCTGTCAGACATCCTTGCCGACCATCGCGCGCTGGAGGGGGCGCTGTTGCCGATCCTGCACGCGGTTCAGGCGGAATGGGGGTATGTCCCGCAGGAGGCGCTGCCGATCATCGCGCGCGATCTGAACATCAGCCGGGCCGAGGTGCATGGCGTCGTGACCTTCTATCACGATTTCCGCGAAGAACCGGCCGGGCGGCATGTGGTGAAGCTCTGCCGGGCCGAGGCCTGTCAGGCGATGGGGGCCGACCGGGTCGCCAGCCACGCGCAGCGAAGCCTTGGCGTCGCATGGCACGGCACGTCGGCGGATGGCGTGACGCTGGAGCCGGTGTTCTGCCTTGGCCTGTGCGCCTGCGCTCCCGCGGCGCTGGTCGATGGCCGGGTGGTGGGCCGGGTGGACGAAGCGCGGTTCGACGCGCTGATGGCCGAGGTGCGGCCATGAAGATCTACCTGCCGCGCGACGCCGCCGCAAAGGCGCTGGGGGCCGACGCCGTTGCCGATGCGATCATGGCCGAGGCGGCCCGGCGCGGCATCACCATCGATCTGGTTCGCAACGGGTCGCGCGGAATGGTCTGGCTCGAACCACTAGCCGAAGTGGTGACCGACGCCGGGCGCATCGCCTTCGGGCCGATGACGCCGGGCGATGTCGCGGGGCTGTTCGACGATCTCGCGGCGCACCCCAAAGCGCTGGGGCCGACCGAGGCGCTGCCGTGGATGGCCGCGCAAACCCGCCTGACCTTTGCGCGCGTCGGCGTCATTGATCCACTGTCACTGCACGACTACCGCGCACATGGTGGCCTGTCCGGTTTGCAAAAAGCGCTGTCGATGGGCCCCGAGGCCATCGTGGCCGAAGTCACCGCATCGGGTCTGCGCGGACGGGGCGGCGCGGGCTTTCCCACCGGGATCAAATGGAAAACGGTGGCCGGGGCCAAGGCCGACCGCAAGTACATCGTCTGCAACGCCGACGAGGGCGACAGCGGCACCTTCGCGGACCGGATGCTGATGGAAGGCGACCCCTTCACCCTGATCGAAGGCATGATCATCGCGGGTGTCGCCGTCGGGGCGACCAAGGGATTTGTGTATCTTCGTTCGGAATACCCGGACGCGATCGAAGTGATGACGCGGGCCGTGGAACTGGCGCAGCAAGATGGCATCCTTGGGGCCGCGGTTCTTGGCGTCGGCCCGGCGTTCGACATCGAAGTGCGCACCGGGGCAGGCGCCTACGTCTGCGGCGAAGAGACGAGCCTGCTGAACTCGCTGGAAGGCAAACGCGGCGTGGTGCGCGCGAAACCACCGCTGCCCGCACTGGAAGGCTTTCTGGGCAAGCCGACCGTCGTGAACAACGTGATCAGCCTTGCCACCGTGCCCGCGATCTTTGAAATGGGGGCGGCGTTCTACAAGGGCTTCGGTCTGGGGCGCTCGCTCGGCACGATCCCGTTGCAGATCGCGGGCAACGTCGCCCGCGGCGGGCTGTTCGAATGTGCGTTCGGATTGACGCTGACGCAGATCATCGACGAGATCGCGGGCGGCACGGCAACCGGGCGACCGGTAAAGGCGGTGCAGGTCGGCGGGCCGCTGGGGGCATATTTTCCGCGCGACATGTTCCACCTGCCGTTCGGCTATGAAGAATACGCCAGTGCCGACGGCCTGATCGGCCATGCTGGCATCGTGGTGTTCGACGACACCGCCGACATGTTGAAACAGGCTCGTTTCGCGATGGAGTTCTGCGCCATCGAGTCCTGTGGCAAGTGCACTCCGTGTCGCATCGGGGCGGTGCGCGGCGTCGAAACGCTGGACCGCATCGCGCGGGGCGACGGGGCCGCCGTGCCGCTGCTGACCGACCTGTGCCAGACGATGAAGGCGGGTTCGCTTTGCGCGCTCGGCGGGTTCACGCCCTATCCCGTGATGTCGGCGCTGACGCATTTTCCGGGTGATTTCGCCCCGATGAAAGAGGCTGCCGAATGACCGGAGCCGTCAAGGGGCCCGCCTCCTATTTCCCGTCCATCGAAAAGACTTACGGGCAGCCCGTGTTGCACTGGCTTGACCTGATTGCGACGATGGACGCAAAGAGCCACATGGAAGTCGTGACCTGGCTGAAACAGACGCACAAGCTGGGACACGGGCACGCAAACGCGCTGGTGGCCCATGCCCGCGCCCTCACGAAAGGTGCCTGAGATGAAAGATTTCATCATCCCCGACCGCGACTTCGGCACCCCTGCGGCCAAAAGCAAACAGATGGTCACATTGACGATCGACGGTTTTGCCGTGACGGTCCCGGAGGGGACGTCGATCATGCGGGCGGCCGCGGAAATCGGCATCACAGTGCCGAAACTCTGCGCCACCGATAGCGTCGACGCCTTTGGGTCATGCCGGCTGTGCCTTGTCGAGATCGAAGGCCGCAACGGCACCCCCGCCTCGTGCACCACCCCCGTCGCCGCCGGCCTGAAGGTCCGCACACAGACCGGCAAGCTGAAGCAGTTGCGCCGCGGGGTGATGGAACTTTATATTTCGGACCACCCGCTCGACTGCCTGACCTGCAGCGCGAACGGCGATTGTGAACTGCAGGACATGGCGGGAGCGGTCGGCCTGCGTGACGTCCGGTATGAGGCGGTGGAGACCCATTTCAAGGCGCGCGACACGTCCGGTCAGGCCAATCTGCACTGGACGCCCAAGGACGACAGCAACCCCTATTTCACCTACGATCCGGCAAAGTGCATCGTCTGCTCGCGCTGCGTGCGCGCGTGCGAAGAGGTGCAAGGCACCTTCGCCCTGACCATCGAAGGCCGCGGGTTCGACAGCCGGGTGTCCTTCGGTGCCAAGACCGACACCGCGCTGACCTCGGATTGCGTGTCGTGCGGGGCCTGCGTGCAAGCCTGCCCGACCGCGACCTTGCAGGAAAACTCGATCATCGCCATCGGCACGCCGGAACGGTCGGTCATCACGACCTGCGCCTACTGCGGCGTCGGATGCAGCTTCAAGGCCGAACTGCGCGGCGATGAACTGGTACGGATGGTGCCCTACAAGCACGGTAAGGCCAACCGCGGCCACTCCTGCGTCAAGGGGCGGTTCGCCTACGGGTATGCGTCTCACAGCGACCGCATCCTTAACCCGATGATCCGCGACCAGATCAGCGATCCCTGGCGAGAAGTGTCATGGGACGAGGCAATGCGCTTTGCGGCCGACCGGATGGAGGGGATTCAGGCGAAGTACGGGCGGCAGTCGGTGGGGGTGATCACCTCGTCACGCTGCACCAATGAAGAGACGTATCTGGTGCAGAAACTGACTCGTGCCGTGTTCATGAACAACAATACGGATACCTGCGCGCGGGTGTGCCATTCACCCACCGGCTACGGTCTTGGCCAGACATTCGGCACCTCGGCCGGCACGCAGGATTTCGACAGTGTCGAGCAGACCGATGTGGTGATGATCATCGGGGCCAACCCGACCGACGGCCACCCAGTCTTTGCCAGCCGTCTGAAGAAACGACTGCGCGCCGGGGCCAAGCTGATCGTCATCGACCCGCGCCGCACCGATATCGTGCAGTCCCCGCACATCAAGGCGCAGCATTATCTGGCCCTGACCCCCGGCACCAACGTCGCCGTGGTCACCGCGCTGGCGCATGTGATCGTGACCGAAGGGCTTTATGACCAGTCGTTCATCATGGAACGCTGCGACTGGGACGAATTTCAGGACTATGCCGAATTCGCCAGTGCCCCGCACCATGCGCCCGAGGCCGTGCAACTTCTGACCGGCGTTCCCGCCGACGAACTGCGTGCGGCAGCCCGGCTGTTTGCCAAGGGCGGCAACGGCGCGATCTACTACGGGCTGGGCGTGACCGAACATTCGCAAGGCTCGACCACCGTAATCGGGATTGCCAACCTCGCCATGCTGACCGGCAATATCGGGCGGCAGGGCGTCGGCGTGAACCCGCTGCGAGGCCAGAATAACGTGCAGGGTGCCTGCGACATGGGGTCGTTCCCGCACGAACTACCCGGCTACCGGCATGTCAAGAACGACACCGTGCGCGCGATCTTCGAAGATCTCTGGGGCGTCAAGATCGACAACGAGCCGGGCCTGCGCATTCCCAACATGCTGGATGCGGCGGTGGAGGGTACGTTCAAGGGGCTCTACTGCCAGGGCGAGGATATCCTTCAGTCGGACCCCGACACCAAACACGTCGCGGCGGGTCTTGCGGCGATGGACTGCGTGATCGTCCACGACCTGTTCCTGAACGAGACGGCGAACTATGCGCACGTTTTCCTGCCCGGATCGACCTTTCTGGAAAAGAATGGCACCTTCACCAACGCCGAACGCCGGATCAACCGGGTGCGCAAGGTGATGGCCCCGCGCAACGGCTATGAGGATTGGGAGATCACGCAGATGCTCGCCAATGCCATGGGCGCGGGCTGGGGCTACACGCATCCTGCGCAAATAATGCAGGAAATCGCGCTGACCACGCCGTCGTTCGCGGGCGTGACCTATGAAAAGCTCGAAACGCTGGGCTCCGTCCAGTGGCCGTGCAACGACGCGGCGCCGGATGGCACGCCCCTGATGCACATCGACGGGTTCGTGCGCGGCAAGGGGCGGTTCATCAACACCGAATACGTGGCGACCGACGAAAAGACCGGTCCGCGCTTTCCGCTGTTGCTGACGACAGGGCGTATCCTGTCGCAATACAATGTCGGCGCGCAGACCCGCCGCACAGCGAATGTGGTGTGGCACGAGGCCGACCTGCTCGAGGTGCACCCCCACGACGCCGAACTGCGCGGCATCAAGGCGGGCGACTGGGTGCGCCTCGCCAGCCGTTCGGGCGAGACGACGCTACGCGCCAAGGTCACCGACCGCGTGTCGCCGGGCGTGGTCTACACCACGTTCCACCACCCCGACACCCAGGCCAACGTGATTACGACCGATTATTCGGATTGGGCGACCAACTGCCCCGAATACAAGGTCACCGCCGTGCAGATCTCGCCCAGCAACGGTCCGTCGGACTGGCAGGTGGACTACACCGAACAGGCCGCCCTGTCGCGCCGCATCCTGGCGGCCGAATGACCGGCGGGGCGCGCGCGTTGCCGCGCCTTGCATTCGGTGCCGGCGCACCTTCCCCTGGCCACCGCACCCTGCCCGAAGAAGTAGCTGTTGCGCTGACCTTCAACGGCAGCACGCAGGCGGTGATGATGGCGACGCCCGCCGACCTGATCGACTTCGCCTACGGGTTCGCGCTGACCGAAGGCATCGCAACCCCGGACCAGATCGACAGCATCGACATCGTGCCCCATGCCAAGGGGCTCGAGGCGCAGATCTGGCTGAACGCAGACGCAGAGGCCCGCCTGTCTGCCCGCCGTCGCAGCATGACCGGCCCTGTCGGCTGCGGTCTTTGCGGCATCGACTCGCTGGATCAGGCCCTGCGCGACATGGCCCCGGTGCCAGCCAGCCCTTTTGCCCTGACGCCGGCAAGGATCATGGCGGCGATCAAGGCCTTGCCAGGCGCGCAGCCTTTGCACGACGCGACGCGCGCCGTCCATGCTGCAGGCTTCTGGACAGAAAGCCTGCTCGCCACGCGCGAGGATGTGGGCCGCCACAATGCGCTCGACAAACTCGCGGGCCACCTCGCCCGGCAACCCCATGCCGAGGGGGCCATCCTGCTGACCAGCCGCGTGTCGATCGACATGGTGCAGAAGGTGGCCGCCCTGCGCCTGCCGATGCTGATCGCGGTATCGGCGCCCACGGCCGAGGCCACGGCGCTGGCCGACCGCTGCGGCATCACGCTGATCGGCCTCGCCCGCCCCGACCGGTTCGAGGTTTTCACCCACACCGACCGCATAAGGGAAAGCGTCCATGTCGGCTGAAAAACTGATCTACATGGCCAACCAGATCGCCCGGTTCATGGAATCAAAGCCGCATGACGACGGCGTGGCTGGCCTCGCCGCCCACATCAACGACTTCTGGGAACCCCGGATGCGGACGCAATTCTTCTCCCTGATCGACGCAGGGGGCGAAGGGTTGCGCCCCCTGGTGCTGGAAGCTGCCCCGCTGATCCGTCGTCCCGTCGCGGCCTGACCCTTGCAGCTTTCACATTGGCACAAATATCCCGCGGGGGTGTGGGGGTGTGAAACCCCCACCCTTTTCCGGCAAACGCTCAGTCCCCCAGCCGCAACCCTCCCCCGGCCAGCAGGCTGACCATCGTCGTCTGGTCCAGATAGCCCGTCGCATCCAGATTGCGCAGCGCCTGGAACCGGCGGATCGCGCGGCGGGTCTGGTCGTCGAACTCGCCGTCCGGGCGGCCGGGCCGCAGGCCGAGCGCGTCGAGCCGCCCTTCGATCAGCGTGCGCGCCAGTTGCGACAGGCCCAGCGCATCCTCGGTCGCCTGCCAGCGCTGGCGGTCGTCGTCATTCGCAGCATCCTCGGTCAGCGCTTCGATGCGCGCGTTGGCTTCGGGGGCAAAGGCCCCCTGTGGGAAGCCGGCAAGATACTCCTGATAGGACAGGATCGAGTCTGTGGTTTCGGCAATCGCCCAGGCGGCGCGGTCCTGTGCGGCGGCCTGTGCGCCGCGGTCGGCCTCGATCGCCGCCAGCCGTTCGGTGGCCAGTTCGGCAAACAACCCGTCGGGAAAGCGTCTGAGGTAGGACCGCAGCCCCGCCTCGTCCCCCGCCGCCCCGGTCTGGTTCCAGTACAGCTGGTCCTGACGCTCCTGTTCGGCGCGGCGCAGCTCCGCCTCGGCTTCCAGTTCGGCGGCGCGCGCGTCGGCCTGGTCCTGCAACTGCACCACCTGGTTGCGGGTCAGGTAGGTGGTGGGGTCCTGCGCATTGGCCTTTTGCCAAGCGGCAATCGCCGTGCGTGACCCTTCGCCGAACAGCCCGTCGATGCCGCGCGGATCATATCCCAGCAGCGACAGCGCCCGCTGGATCGCCCGGCGGTCGTCGCGGGTCAGCGCCAGCGCGGTTTCCGCCAGCCGCGCCTCGCGCCCCGGTTCCGACCGGATGCGCGCCGCCTCAGTGCGGGCCAGATCGGCAAAACGCCCCTCGGGATAGCGCTTCAGATAGGCATCGAACGCCTCGGGCGTGCCTTGCTCACGGGTGCTTTGCCAGAAGATGCTTTCGGCGTCCGGGCCTTCCGGCGACACCGGCGGCGCCGACGGATCCGCGGGGCGGAACGGCACGAGACGCGACAGAAATCCGCTGGCCGTCAGGTCCGGCGCAGAGGCCAGCAGCGCGGGCAGGCTTTGCCCGCGCGCGGCCAGACTGCGGGCCGCGAAATCGGCGATCCGCGCGGCGTCGCCGGTGACCAGCGTCACACCTTGCGGCACATCCTGCGGCCCGATGCCGGGGCGCAATCCCGGCCCCAGTGGCAGCCGGCGCGCTTCGGTGCCGAGCAGCACCACCGCCCCCCCGGCCTGCGTCGCCGCCACGTCCAGCACGGTCGCGACCGACACGCCCTGTTCGGCCGCCGTCACCAGATCTGGCGCGCTGGCATCGGTGCCCAGAAACCAGGTCTGGCTGTCCGACTGCGCGAAATGCCCCGACAGCAGGATCACCAGCCGGCCTTCGCCCACACCTTCCAGCAGCGCTTGCGACAGGCGGGCGCGCAGATCGGCCACCGTCGCGTCCGACGCCTCGAGCACGACGAAACCCGCCGTCGTCAAGCTGCGTGCGGCCAGTGCGGCCGCATCGGCGTCGGTCACGTCCGCCGCGTTGGCATAGTTCTGGTTGCCAATGACCAGCGCGCGGTCTTCGGCCGCGACCGACCCGGCAAACACCACAGCCACTAGCGCAAGCCCGATCCGCATGACCATCCCTTTCAATCCGGTGACCCGAGCCTATACCAGCCCCCGCCACCGCGATACCGACAGACCGCGCGGTGGCGAGAGATTGCCCAGACTATCCGGCCGGCAGGATGCAGACCGCCGCGACATGGCCGGGCGTGCGCACCAGTCGGCCCTGCAGCTCGTCACCCGCCCTGAAACGCCCGACCGGATGCTGAAACACGGCCCGAAATCCGGCACCGTCCAGTCTGACCGACAGCATCTGAAAGTCGAACAGCGCCCTGGTCACCGCAAACTGCGCCTTGTAGGCGGCCTCCTTGGCCACGAACACCGCAAGCGGGTCAAGGCCCGCCTCCTCGGGGCGCAGGATCACTGGCCACAGGTCGGGGGTAAGCGGCTGCACCGGCTCGACATCCAACCCCAGACCGGCAAAGTCAGCCCGCAGCCCCACGATGGCCAGGCACGCCCCGGCGCAATGGCTGATGCTGCCGGTCAGGCCGGTCGGCCACTGCGGGCTGCGGTCGGGGTTCATCGGGGTCGCTGCCGGGTCGACGCCCAGCGCGCGCATCGCCGCCCGCGCCGCGCTGCGCCCCCGTGCGAACTCGGCCAGCCGTGAGGGCACCGCGCCGGTCAGACCCTCGCCCGGCATCAGCGGTTCGTCCCGACCCTGCCCCAACGCGACCCCCTGCGGCAAGCCGTCCCGCAGGGCGTCGGCAAGGTCAGGCATCCATCCGACCCGCCCGCATCGCCCGCCGCCGCGCCATCGCATCGGCGCGCTGATCGGCGCGGTCGTTCGCCACCGGCGGGGACGCGGGTTTTGGCGCGTCATCCAGATGGGCAGCCAGTTGCCCCAGCACGGGAAACCGGAAGATGTCGGTGATCGACAGCTTGGTGGTCCCCAGCGCGGCCTTGATCTCGCGGTGCACCTGCACCGCCAGCAGACTGTGCCCGCCCAGCGCAAAGAAGTTGTCTTTCGTGCCGACCCGCGCCACCCCCAGTACCCGTGCCCAGATCGCGGCGATCTGGCCTTCGATGCCCGACTCCGGGGCCACAAAGGCCACCGGCGCGGCGACAGGCTGCGGGGCGGGCAGCGCCTTGCGATCCACCTTGCGGTTCGGCGTCAGCGGCATCGCCGGCAGGCTGACATAATGCGCCGGCTGCATGTGTTCGGGCAGGGCCGCCGCCAGAGGGGCCCGCAAGCCGGGTTCGGCCGCCTTACCCACGACATAGGCGACCAGCCGCAGATCGCCGGGGCTGTCTTCGCGCGCCAGAACCACGGCCTGCCGCACTCCCGGCTGCGCCTCCAGCACCGCCTCGATCTCGCCCAGCTCGATCCGGTAGCCGCGCAGCTTGACCTGATGGTCGGCGCGGCCCAGAAACTCGATCCGCCCGTCCGCCCGCCAGCGCACCAGATCGCCGGTGCGATAAATCCGGCCCCCTGCAGTCGGGTCCGACGCGAAGGGGTTCGGCACGAACCGTTCCGCCGTCAGGTCCGCCCGCTGCCAATAGCCGCGCGCAACCCCTTCGCCGCCGATCCACAGCTCGCCCTCGGCCCCCACGGCCACCGGCTGCAACGCCGCGTCCAGCACATACATCTGTTGGTTTGCCAAAGGCGTGCCGATGGTGACCGGGCCGTCCACCAGATCGACCGACGACCAGATGGTGGTTTCGGTCGGCCCGTACATGTTGAACAGACGCGCGCCCGTCGCCGCCTTCAGGTTGGCCACCAGCGCCGCAGGCAGCGCCTCGCCGCCCAGCATCAGCGTCCCGATGCACGACAAGGCGCGGCGGCTGTCGTCGTTCATCGCGATCATCCGGGCCATCGACGGCGTGCATTGCAGATGCGTGACCCCGTGCCGCACGATCTGCGCCGCGATCGAGAAATCGTCAGCCGCCACGCCCGCCCCGGCATTGGCACGCCGCACCACCTCGGCCAGCGGGTGGAGCGCATCGAGCACCACCGACGGGGTGATGCCATAATCGATCAGGCACGCCACCTCTGTCACGCCGATCGCCTTGAGGTCTTCCACCCGCGCCAGTGCATCCTCGACCGTGCCGAACAGGCCCGATTCCTCGAAATAGCGATCGAACGCGAAGTCCAGAATGGCGTCCAGCTCTTCGGGCGACAGGGTTGCGATGTCGATGTCCATCGGCTGCGCGGCGCCCTGCGGTTTCTTGAACGCCGGAAACGCCCAGGCATACTGCTTGATCAGCCCGGCAGCGGATCGCAGATAGTCCTTCATCGGCCCCCGCGCCGTCGCCCGCGATGCCTCGCGATCAGCGGCCACAAAGGTGTGCAGCATCAGAGTCACGCTGTGTCGTGCCGGATCATGCCCGGCCTCTTTCAGCGCATCATGGTATATTGCGATCTTGTCGCCCACCTCGGCAATCGTCTGGCCCAGGAGGTGGGTCAGCACATTGGCCCCCACCGCGCCGGCCTCGCGCCATGTCGCCGGATTGCCCGCCGTGGTCACCCAGACGGCCAGCTCCTTCGA
>JANNNU010000129.1:0-11085 GCA_031398695.1 Paracoccaceae bacterium
ATCTATGTCGCCGCGGCGGGCGACATCACGGCGGCAGAACTGGGCGTGCTGCTGGATGATCTGCTGGGCGGGTTGCCTGCAACGGGCGCCCCGTTGCCCGATCGGGCCGTGCTGCAGGAAAAGGGCGGCGTGATGGTCGCCGATCTGCCGGGGCCTCAATCGGTGGTGCAGTTCGTGCAGAAGGGGGTTGCATTCGACGACCCGGACTATTTCGCCGTCGTGCTGCTGAACGAGATCCTCGGCGGCGGCCGGTTCGGCGCTCGGCTGATGACCGAGGTGCGTGAAAAGCGCGGATTGACTTATGGCATCGGCACCGGGCTCGCCAGCCTCGATCAGGCGGAGTTTCTGGTCGGTCAGTTCGAAAGCGCCAACGGCAAGGTTGCCGAAGCCATCGCGGTGGTGCGCGCCGAGTGGGCAAAGATAGCGTCCGACGGGGTCACGACTGCGGAGTTAGAGACGGCAAAGACCTTTCTGACCGGCTCTTATCCGCTGCGGTTCGACGGCAATGCCCAGATCGCCGGAATCCTGGTCGGGATGCAGATGGTCGGCCTGTCGCCAGACTATCCCGCCACGCGGAACGCCAAGGTGGAAGCCGTGACGCTGGCGGACGTGCAGCGGGTGGCCGCCTCGTTCTTTGCGCCGGACGACCTGTTTTTCGTGGTGGTCGGGCAACCTGACGGCGTGATTCCTACCGAATAGGGCCGCAAGGTTCGGGTAGCCGAATCTGGGCGGTCATGCTACCCATGGTGGCATGAACACTGCCGCCCCCAAGATAGCCGATGCCGACGGGCGTCCTGTCATCCGCCAACTGGACGAGTCTGCCATCAACCGCATCGCGGCGGGCGAGGTCGTCGAACGGCCCGCCTCGGCGGTCAAGGAATTGGTCGAAAACGCGCTGGACGCGGGGGCGACGCGAATCTCGGTCGACTATGCCGATGGTGGCAAGACGCTGATCCGGGTGACGGACGACGGGTGCGGCATGACCGGGGCCGATCTGCCGCTGGCCTTGTCGCGGCACGCGACGTCCAAGATCGACGGATCGGACCTGCTGGCGATCCGGTCTTTCGGGTTTCGCGGCGAGGCGTTGCCCAGCCTGGGCGCGGTCGGGCGGTTGGTAATAACTTCGCGCGCATCGGGGCACGAGGCCGTGTCGATGGCCGTGACGGCGGGCCGGATGGGCGACGTGCGCCCGGCGGCCTGGACGCGCGGCACGATGGTCGAACTACGCGATCTGTTCTATGCCACGCCCGCTCGGCTGAAGTTCCTGCGCACCGACCGCGCCGAGGCGCAGGCGATCTGCGACGTGGTCCGGCGCTTGGCGATGGCCGAACCGTCGGTCGGCTTTACCCTGCGCGACGTGACGGGCGGTGGGGATGGCCGCGTCATGCTGCGCGCCGATCCGGTTGCGGCCGGGTTTCTGGAGGCGTTGCAAGGCCGCCTGACGCAGATGCTGGGGGCCGATTTCACCGACAACGCGCTGGCCGTTGATGTCAGCCGCGACGGGATGCGGCTGCTGGGGTGGGCCGGGCTGCCGACCTATTCGCGTGGATCGTCGGTGGCGCAGTTTCTGTTCGTCAACGGGCGGCCGGTGCTGGACCGGATGCTGTTCGGTGCGTTGCGCGCCGCCTATTTCGACCTGATGAGCCGCGACCGGCATCCGGCGGCGGTGGTGAACCTGCTGTGCGACCCTGAACGGGTGGATGTGAACGTGCATCCGGCCAAGTCCGAGGTGCGGTTCCGCGAACCCGAGGCGGCGCGGGGGCTGATCGTGTCGGGGCTGCGCGGTGTTCTGGCCGCTGGCGCGCAGCGCGCATCCTCGACGGTCGGGAACGGCGTGATGGCCGCGTTTCGCCCCGAGGCACGGGTGTATCAGATGGACCGGCCGTCGCATGCGGCGCTGACGCGGGCCGCGGCGTTTCAAGCGCCGGGATTTGCCGAGGCGCCGGCTGCGCGCGTCGAGCCTGATACGGGCGGCGAGGACCGCCCGCTGGGTGCCGCGCGGGCGCAGGTGCATGAAAACTACATTATCGCGCAGACCGCCAAGGGCCTGGTGATCGTCGATCAGCACGCCGCCCACGAACGGCTGGTCTATGAACGGCTGAAGCGGCAGATGGCCGATCATGGCGTCGCGGCACAGGCGCTGCTGATCCCCGAAATCGTCGCGTTGTCGCCGGGGGACTGCGCGCGTGTGCTGGCGGCGGCCGGCATGCTGGCAACAGTCGGTCTGGGGATCGAAGCCTTTGGCGGATCGGCGGTCGCCGTGCGCGAAACCCCTTCGGTGCTGGGCGTGGTCGACGCGGCGGCACTGCTGGCCGATGTGCTGGACGAATTGGCCGATCACGAGGTTTCGGGGCTGGTGCAGGGCCGGATCGACGCGGTGTTGAGCCGGATGGCCTGTCACGGATCGGTCCGCTCGGGCCGGCGCCTGGGGGCGGACGAGATGAACGCGCTGCTGCGCGAGATGGAGGCGACGCCTCTGTCGGGTCAATGCAACCACGGGCGACCGACGTATGTCGAGTTGTCGCTCACCGACATCGAACGATTGTTCGGGCGTCGATGAAAGGCCTGTTATGATCACGTTGTTCGGGGTCAGCTATGCGTGGAACGCACCCGAGGTTCTGCTTCTCGGCGGGGCGGCTCTGGTGTTGCTGCTGCTGCTTTTGTTGACGCTGCGCGCGGCGGGGCGGGCGGCGTCGATGGTTGCGCCGCTGTCGCGCGATGTGGGCTGGATGGCGGGCCGGGTTCAGGCGCTGTCCGACGGGCAAGAGCGGCTTGCCGGCGGCTTGCATCACGTGTCGGAGGCGCAGGCGGTCAGCCAGTCGGCGATGCTGCAGGTTATGGAACAGCGGCTGGCCGAAGTCAGCCGCAGCATGGGCGAGACGCTCGTCGGCACCTCGACCCGCACCGCGCGATCCTTGGGCGAGTTGCAGCAACGGCTGGAAACCATCGACCGCGCCCAAGCCAACATCGAAAAGCTGTCAGGCAACGTGCTGTCGTTGCAGGATATCTTGTCGAACAAGCAGACTCGCGGGGCGTTCGGCGAGATTCAGCTGCACGATATCGTCGTCAAGGCATTGCCGTCGGACGCCTACACGATGCAGGCGACGCTGTCGAATGGCAAGCGGGCCGATTGCCTGATCCACCTGCCGAACCCGCCCGGCCCCATCGTGATCGACGCAAAGTTCCCGCTGGAAGCCTACGAGGCGATCCGTCGGGCCGACACTCCGCGCGCCGCGACGGAGGCTGCGCAGCAGATGCGGGTGGCGGTGCGGGCGCATATCCGGGCGATCTCCGAGAAATACATCCTCGAAGGCGAGACGGCGGATGGCGCGCTGATGTTCCTGCCATCGGAAGCCGTCTATGCCGAACTGCACGCGAACTTCCCCGAGGTGGTGCGCGACGGCTTTGCCGCGCGGGTGTGGATCGTGTCGCCGACCACCTGCATGGCGACGCTGAACACCATGCGGGCGGTGCTGAAGGATGCGCGAATGCGCGAGCAGGCAGGGGCGATCCGGCGCGAGTTGGGCGAGCTTTACAAGGACGTCGAGCGGCTGGGCGAACGGGTCGGCAACCTCGATCGCCATTTCGGACAGGCGGCGAAGGATATCGAAGAGATCAAGATCTCTTCCGACAAAGCCGGCAAGCGGGCGCGCCGGCTGGACAATTTCGACTTCGAGGAACTCGCCGTGCCGGTCATCCCGCCACAGGCCGCCGAATGAGGCACCTGACGGCCGCCCACTACACGGCGATGCCATGGGCCAACGGGCGCGGCACCACGACCGAGTTGATCCGGGTCGCGCGAGACGGCGCGCTGGACTGGCGGCTGTCGATCGCGCAGGTGGTCGAGGACGGGCCCTTCTCGGTCCTGCCCGGCATCGCGCGAAACCTGACGGTGATCGAGGGGCCGGGGTTCGATCTGGTCGGGCCGGACATGCGTCTGCGCGCGGCGCTGTTGGAGCCTGTGGGATTTTCGGGCTACCACCAGATTGCTGCCGAAGGCGTCACCGGTCCTTCGGTCGATTTCAACGTGATGACTGCAGGGCGCCCCGCGCGCGTTGCTGTTGTCCGCGGCGAGGCCGTGCTCGACCCGTCGGGGGACGTGCTGTGCGTGCTGGCTTTGGCCGTGCCGGGCTGGGCGCGCCATGATCTGGCTGTCACCGACACACCTTTGGCCGTTTCGGGTTTGGCCGTGGCGGTCTGGATCGGCTAGCCCGCCGTCAAATCCGGAAGAACGGCTGTGCCAGGCGCGGGATCAGGCTGTGGAAGCGCAAGCGCGCGTCGGTGGCGGCAAGGCATATGCAATCTGCGCCCGCCTCGGCAACGGGCGTGTGATCCAGCGATTCGGTCGCGATTTCGACATCGCCCGGGCCGAACCGGTCGGTGCTGTCGCGAAAGGCACCTTGCAGCACCAGCGTCAACTCCAGCCCCCGGTGGCCGTGGTCGGGCATCGACTGCCCGGCCGGTATGTGCAGCAGCCGCACGGTGGCGCCGTCCGCCGTCGGCAGAATGGCCTGGCGTACCCCCATGCCCACCGAACGCCATTTCACGTGGTCGATGTCACCGCCGACATAGTCCTGCACCGGTGCGGGTAGCATGCCGCGCGCGCGGCGGCGCACCGGAGCTGACTCGGGCTCGCCCAGCCGCGCGAGGGTTGCGGCCAGACTGTCTTCGCCGACCGGCACCGCTTCGCCCGTGTCCAGCACCGCACCGCCGACGGCCTCGAACGTGGCCAGTGCCGCGCGACATTCGCTGCACAGCGACACGTGGGTGGCGACCACAAGCGAAAAGGCCTCGGGCAGGGCGCCTGCCGCGTAGGCCATCATCAACTGGTCGGTAAGGTGGTGGCGAATGGTCATCAGGGGTGCCTTCAACTCATCTGGTGGCGCAGGCGTTCCAGCGCCAGGCGGATACGGGACTTGATCGTGCCAAGCGGCAGACCGGTTTCAAGGGCGATTTCCGAATGGGACAGATCGCCATAGTACGCGCGCTCGATCAACGCGCGCTGTTTGTCGGGCAGGGTGGCCAATGCCGCGCCAAGCCGCAGATTCTCCTGCGCGACTTCATAGACTTCGGCCTGATCCGGCTCGGTGTCGGGGCCCCAGTCCAGTGCCTCGGGCTCGGGTCTGCGGGCGCGGCGGATCGCATCGATCCGCCGGTTGCGGGCAATGGTGAACACCCACGTCGCCACGGACGCGCGGGCTGGATCGAACTGTTCTGCCTTCTGCCACAGCGTTGCCATCACATCCTGCGCACATTCCTCTGCCAGCGTCGCGCTCGCCCCCGATTTCATCAGGAAAGCCTTGATCCGCGGCGCGAAATGGCGGAACAGAACGGCGAACGCCGCCTTGTCTTGCGCATCCCGAACCCGGAGCATCAGCGATACCCAATCTGTCTCTGCGTGTTCGACCGTCACGAAAACCTTTCCCCCGGGCGAAGCCAGTCGATTTGCAGCGACCGTGCGGGCCAGCCTGTAAATCGGTCCCTGCGTTTTCTCTGCCAAGGCGGTGTTCGTCAACATGCCATGATTACGTGCCGCCGGACAGGTTGGATCACTGTTGCGTGAGATTTCGTTTGATCCGAAGCGGCTTACCGGCCGTAATTCTTCTGACACAGCACCAAGGACCCCTTCATGCCGTTTGAGACCCCTGCCGGACCGCCCCGTCGTATCGCCGTGATCGGGGGGGGCGTTTCAGGCATGGCGGCGGCGCATCTGCTGGCCGAAGACAGCGCCGTCGTGCTGTTCGAGGCCGAAGGTCGGCTGGGTGGCCATGCGCGCACCAGGCTGGCGGGCAAGCGGGGCGATCAGCCGGTGGATACCGGGTTCATCGTGTTCAACCGGGTCAACTATCCGCATCTGGTCCGGCTTTTCGAAAAGCTCGACGTGCCGGTTGCGAAAAGTAACATGAGCTTTGGCGCGTCGATCAACGGCGGATGGCTCGAATACGGGTTGAAGGACCTGAACGCGGTCTTTGCGCAGCGGATGAACATCGCGCGACCGCGCTATGCCCGGCTGATCCGCGACATCCTGCACTTCAACAAGCATGGGCTTGCACTGGCCGATGATCCGGCGATGACGGTCGGAGATCTGCTTGCGCGGTTGGGCACGGGGACGTGGTTTCGCGACTATTATCTGCTGCCGATGTCGGGGGCAATCTGGTCGACCCCGTCGCTGGGCATCCTCGACTTTCCGGCGCAGGCGATGATGCGGTTCTTTCAGAACCACGCGTTGCTGTCGGCGCGCAACCAGCATCAGTGGTATACCGTGCAGGGCGGGTCGATCGAGTATGTCCGGCGGCTGCAGGCCGCCATGGTGGGGCAGGGGGTCGATCTGCGGCTGGGGGCATCGGTGCAGGCCGTCAGCCGGGTTGCGGGTGGCGTGCTGGTGCGGGCGCACGGTGGTGAGCCGGAGTTGTTCGACGAGGTGGTGTTCGCCACGCATGCTGACGACAGCCTGGCGATGCTGGCCGATGCCAGCCCCGCTGAACGGGCCGCGTTGGGGGCGGTGCGCTATCAGCCGAACACCGCTGTCCTGCACGCCGACCCGGCGATGATGCCGAAAAGCCGGCGCGCCTGGGCCAGTTGGGTCTATGCGCATGACGAGGGCGATGCGACGGACTGCATCCATCTGACCTACTGGATGAACTCGTTGCAGCCGATCCCGATGGACGACCCGCTGTTCGTCACGCTCAACGCGCCGCGCGCGATCCGCGACGAGTTGATCCATGACACCGTGACCTTCCGGCATCCGGTCTACGACCTCGGCACGTTGCGCGCGCAAACCGAGGTCAGGGCAATGAACGGCACGGCGAACACCTGGTTCTGCGGCGCATGGATGCGCAACGGGTTTCATGAGGACGGGTTTGCCAGCGCCGTCGATGTGATCGAGGCGCGCCGGGCAGGACTGGTCGCGCGGGCGGTGGCATGACGGCCGTCCAGCACCTGCGCGGCGCGACGTTTCACGGGCGCAAGGGGCCGGTGTCGAACAGCTTTCGCTACAGCATCGACTATGTGCTCTTGGACATGGACCGCGGGCAGGGGCCAAGCCTGTTCAGCCGCAATGCGCGCAATGTGACAGGCGTGTGGGACGCCGACCATGGCGGCGCGCCGGGGCAGGGGCGCGGCTTGGCGTGGGTGCGCGACGTATTGCAGGCGGCGGGGTTCGATCTGCCGGCCGTCGCGTTGCTGACGCAGCCGCGTATCCTGGGCCATGTGTTCAATCCTGTGTCATTCTGGATGTGCCGGGATGCGGTGGGCGACTTGCGGGTGGTGATCGCCGAGGTCAGCAACACGTTCGGCGACCGCCATTCCTATCTGTGCCACCGCGACGATCACGGCGTGATCGGCCCCGGGGACGTGCTGGCCGCGAAGAAGATCTTCCATGTGTCGCCCTTTCAGCCGATCGACGGGGGTTACACTTTTCGCTTCGACATCCGGCCCGACCGGCTGGGCATCTGGATCGACCATTCCAACGGCGAGGCGGGTGTCTACACCACGCTGACCGGGACGCTGGCACCGCTGACCAATGCCGCGATCCTGCGGTCGTTGCTGCGCCGGCCGTTCGGGTCGCGCCGGGTTCTGGCGCTGATCCACTGGCAGGCTATCAAGCTGGCCATCAAGGGCGCGCGGTTTCGCCGCCGCCCGCTGCCCCCGGCCGACGAGGTGTCGCGGTGAGCGTGGCCCTGGCGCGCGGCGACGGGTTGGGCCGCTGGGCGCTGTTCGGGGCGATGCTGGCGACGGTCGGCCTGCCCGTCTACATCAACGCGCCGAAATTCTATGTCGATACCTATGGCGTGGGGCTGGCGGCGCTGGGCGCGGTGCTGGCCGGACTGCGCCTGTTCGACGTGGTGCAGGATCCCGTGCTGGGTTGGCTGGCGGAGCGGGGGCGGGCGCGGCGCGGGCTGTGGGTGGCCGTTGCGGGCGCGATCATGGCGGTGTCGATGGTCGGGCTGTTCGCGGTGGCCCCGCCGGTGGCCCCGCTGCTGTGGTTTGCCCTGACGCTCGCGGGGCTTTTCACCGCGTTTTCCTATCTGAGCATCGTCTTCTACGCCGAAGGGGTGGCCAAGGCCGCGTCGATGGGCGCGAACGGGCATCTGCGGCTGGCGGGCTGGCGCGAGGGCGGGGCGTTGGCGGGGATCACCGTGGCGACCGTGGCACCGGTGCTGCTGGGCGGATTCGGGGTCTTCGCGGCGCTGTTCATGGGGCTGGTTGTGCTGGCCGTGGCGCTGATGGCAGGCCAGTGGGGCCGGGGCACGGTGCAGGCGCCGGGGGCGGTCTGGGCCAGCTTTCGCCCTGCGTTGGCGGACCGTTCCGCACGGCGGCTTTTGATCCTGTCGTTCGTCAATTCGGTGCCGGTCGCGATCACCTCGACGTTGTTCCTGTTCTTCGTCGAAAGCCGTATGGACGCGCCGGGTCGCGAAGGCCCGCTGCTCCTGTTGTTTTTCGTCGCCGCCGGGATTTCCGCGCCAGTCTGGTCGCGCCTTGCCGCCCGTCATGGCACGCGGCGGGTGCTGCTGGGCGGGATGGTGCTTGCCGTGGTGTCGTTCCTGTGGGCGGCCCGGCTCGGGTCGGGCGATGTGGCGGCCTTCTCGGTCATCTGTGCCGCGTCCGGTGCGGCATTGGGCGCGGACATGGTCCTGCTGCCGGCAATGTTCGCCCGCCGGCTGGATGCGATGGCCCAAGGCGGCGAGGCTGCCGGCTTCGGTCTGTGGAATTTCGCCTCGAAACTGTCGCTGGCCTTTGCGGCGGCGACGCTGTTGCCCACCTTGCAGGCGGTGGGATTTGAGGCGGGGGGCGTGAACACGCCGCAGGCCTTGGGCTGGCTGTCGGGCCTTTATGCGCTGCTGCCCTGTGCGTTGAAACTGCTGGCGATCGGGCTTTTGCTCGCCAGCCCGAACACCGAGGAGTAGGCGATGTCGCCTGTGCTGTCTGCGTTGATCGCCGTGCTGCTGGTGCTGGCCATGCTGCTGGTGAAGAACCGGTTCGTCGGCTTTGCCACCCAGAAACCCGCCGATTTTGCCGGCAAAGGCCCGGCTTTCGACCTGCGCCATCATCTCTCGGGGCCGATCCTGTGCGAAGGTGTCGTGTACGGGCCGACCGGGCGGGTATCGTCGCGCTTTGTGGCGGACATGATGGGCGAATGGACCGGCACGACGGGCGTGCTGAAAGAGCATTTCCGCTATGACACCGGCAAGGTGCAGGACCGGCAATGGACGCTGCGGGTCGGTCCCGACGGTGCGATCGCCGCCGAGGCACCGGACGTGATCGGCACCGGGGTAGGGCGCGTCGCAGGCCCCGGCGTCGAAATGCGGTATCGCATCAAGCTGTCGCCCGAGGCGGGCGGGCATGTTCTGGACGTGGTGGATTGGATGTATCTGATGGAAAACGGCACGATCATGAATCGCAGCCAATTCCGCAAGTTCGGGATCAAGGTGGCGGAGCTGGTGGCGACGATGCGGCGGGTGCCGGGATGACCGCGCTCGCGAAAGACTGGCAGGGCAAGACCTATTGGCTGGTCGGCGCGTCCGAAGGGCTGGGGTTGGCGTTGGCGCAGGTGATGGCGCGGGCGGGGGCGGATCTGGTGCTGTCGGCCCGCTCCGCCGACCGTCTGGCAGCGGCGGTGACGACCCTGGGGCGGCCGGCGCGGACGGTGGTGTGCGACGTGGCGAGCAGCGCGTCGGTGCAGGCCGCGGCAGCCGAGATCGGTCCGGTCGATGGGGTCGTGTTCCTGGCGGGGGTCTACACACCGATGGCCGCGCAGGCGTGGGACGCGGATTCCGTCGAGGCGATGTGCGACGTGAACTTTACAGGCTGCGCGCGGGTACTGGGCGCGGTGGTGCCGCGACTGATCGCGCGCGGAGCGGGGCATGTGGTGATCACCGGGTCGCTGTCGGGCTTCCGCGGCTTGCCGGGTGCCATCGGCTATGCCGCCAGCAAGGCCGGGGTGATGGCGCTGGCGGAATCGATGTATTGCGACCTGCGGGGCACCGGCGTGCAGGTGCAGCTGGCCAATCCCGGCTTCATCCGCACCCGGCTGACCGACAAGAACGATTTTGCCATGCCGATGCTGATGGAGCCCGAACAGGCAGCCGACGCGATGTTCGCGCTGATGAACACCGACGCGTTCAAGGCGAACTTTCCGCGCAGTTTCAGCTGGCTGTTCCGGGGGGCGAACTTTTTGCCGGATTGGGCCTACTACCGCACCTTGGGCGCAAGCCGCGCCAGAAAGAAGCCGTCCATTCCGCCGACGTCGGCCCAATAATCGGGGCGCAGGCGCAGGCCACCGTCCGGCGTGATCCACGCGGGGTCGATGCCGTGCAGGTCGGGGCGGTCGACCTGAAGGTGCGGATGTCGTGCCAGCGCGGCGGCGAGTTGCGCCTCGCCTTCCTGCGGCAGAAGCGAACAGGTGCAGAACACCAGCCGCCCGGCGGGTTTCAGCAGCGTCACTGCATGGTCGATCAACGCCGCTTGCAGGGCCAACAGATCCGGCAGGTCGGCGTCCGATTTCACGAAGGGCAGGTCGGGGTGGCGGCGGATGGTGCCGCTGGCCGAACACGGCGCATCGAGCAGGATGGCGTCGAAGCGCGCCTCGGGGCGCCAGTGCAGCGCGTCGGCAGTCACCAGCGTTGCATTCAGGCCGCAGCGCGCGAGGTTTTCGGCCACGCGCGCCATGCGCGGGGCTGAGATATCGACCGATGTGACCTGCGCGCTGGAGGCGGAGAGTTGCAGGGTCTTTCCACCGGGGGCGGCGCACAGGTCCAGCACGGTTTCGCCCGGTTGCGGGTCCAACAGCGGCACGGCCAGGCTGGCGGCTGCGTCCTGCACCCACCAGCCCCCCGCCGCATATCCGGGCAGGGCGCTGACCTGGCCCGCATCGGTCAGGCGTAGGGTGCCATTCGGCAGCAGGGTGCCCTCGGGTGCAAGCGCGCCGGGGCGCAGGGTCAAATCCAGCGGCGCGGGCCGCGCCTGAACCGCCTCCATCGTCGCCACCGCATCGCGACCATAGGCGTGGACCAGCGGCTGGCGCAGCCAACGCGGCAGATGCTGGGGCGGCTGACCGGCGAGGGGCTGTTCCGGTAGGGCGCGCAG
>JANNNU010000140.1:0-1704 GCA_031398695.1 Paracoccaceae bacterium
GGCTGCATTGCGTCTTTCAGCAGCACCGTCATCGCGCCATCCGCCTTGATGTCGCGGGCGTAGATCGGCTTTTTCTCACGGGTATATGCCACGACGATATCGCCGAGACGCTTTTGCAGGTCCTCCAGATCCTTCGACAGGCACAGGATCGCCATGACCTCTGACGCCACGGTGATGTCAAACCCGGTCTGGCGGGGGAAGCCGTTGGCGACGCCGCCCAATGACACGACGATATCCCGCAGCGCGCGGTCGTTCATGTCCATCACCCGGCGCCAGACGATGCGACGCTCGTCGATGTCCAGCGTGTTGCCCCAGTAGATGTGATTGTCGATCATCGCGGACAGCAGGTTGTGGGCGCTGGTGATCGCGTGGAAGTCGCCGGTGAAGTGAAGGTTCATCTCCTCCATCGGCACGACCTGCGCCATGCCGCCGCCCGCCGCCCCGCCCTTCATCCCGAAGTTGGGGCCAAGGCTGGCCTCGCGGATGCAGACGATGGCCTTCTTGCCGATGCGGTTGAGGCCATCCCCCAGGCCCACGGTCGTCGTCGTCTTGCCCTCGCCTGCCGGGGTCGGGTTGATCGCGGTGACGAGGATCAGCTTGCCGTCCGGGCGGCCCGCCAGCGACTTTATGAAGTCCTGCCCGACCTTGGCCTTGTCGTGCCCATAGGGCAGCAGGCTTTCCGCCGGAATGCCGAGCTTGGCGCCCACTTCGAGGATCGGCTTCTTCTTCGCCGCGCGGGCGATCTCGATATCGGTTTTCATGAGGCTCTCCCTGCGGCCGGGTGTCGCGCCCGTGATAGCCGGGGAATCGCAAGGCGCGAAGGGGTATTGCGACGTCGCAGGGTCGGATTCCGCCCGCCTACCCGCGCGCCTGCGCCAGATTCGCCCAGACCGGCTGGTCGGGAATGTAGAGGGTGACGGTCTCGCCAAGGCTGAGCGTCCCCTCCCGCTCGACCCAGACGGTGACGCCCCGCCGTCCGGCCGCCGCAGGCTTGAAGCGGGCGCCAAGGCCGGGATGCGCGATCTCGATCGGCTTGGCGGGCAGGACGCAGGGGCGGTTCTCCATGTCCACCACCAGCGTGGCGCCGCCCGTCGCCTGCAGGCGGCTGGAGGGCGGGATATGGCTGAAATCGGGGATGCCCGCGATGACGAGTGTCGCGCCGACCAGTGCCGGATCGAGAGTGGCAAGACCCATCCCTTCGGCGATCGCCACGAGGTCCTCGGCGCCGAGGACCGACAGTTGCCGGACATTCCGGATCGTCGTGCCGCGCGGATACAGGCCAAGGACGCGGCTGCACGACGGACGGGTCAGCCCGCCATGCGCCTCTCCCTGCGGGCCGTCGAAGCCCACTGCAAGGACCTTGTGCGGGACCGAGGGCAACCCCACCTTCCGGTCGGGAACCGTGCCCAGCCAAGTGATAGTGCCGGTGAAGCCGGTCTTGATCAGCGCGGGCATGGCGGCCTCTTCAGGGTCGGGTCAGAAGGAAGAACAGGCGGGTGAAGGGGAATATCACGGTCCCGTCGCCTTCTGCTGGATAGGCGGAGGAGAGGGCGTCGTCATAAGCCTCGGTGAGCCGCTCGGCCTCGGCCGGGGAGAGGCGGTCGAGGTAGGGCCGCATCGCGGTGGACTGGGTAAAGGCGCGCACCGGATGGCCGGGGCTGGGGTCAAGCCGCTGGATATACTCGGTTTCCCAGGCGGTGACCC
>JANNNU010000055.1:0-11359 GCA_031398695.1 Paracoccaceae bacterium
ACGCGGATCGTCACTGCGCCGCACAGGCAGCGTCCGGTGAGTGCGTCCTCGCTCACCGCCGCACCGCCGCGGGCACCGCCTGAAGTTCCAGCGCGGACAATACCGGGTCGCAGTTGAACAGCGGTTCGGACGCGGCGAATCCCGGTTCGCCGGGAAAGATGAACTCGACGGGGCTGCCGTCCATCGGCAGCCAATCGGTGCCGTCCCACCACTCCGATGGGCCGGAAAAGAACAGCCGCCACTCCGGGTTGACATATTCGAACCCGCGCGACTGGCGCAGCACCTGGCCCATCGCGTCAGTTTCTTCGTAGGAATACTCGGTCTCCGACAGGGTGATGCCGTCAATCACAAAGGTCTTGCCGGTCAGCTGGTCAAAGCCGCGCACGTCGGTCTCCTCGCCGGTCTCCTTGCGCAGGCCAAAGATGAATTCGTCCCGGCCCGATGACAGCAGGTTGCTGAACGACGCGGGGTCCGTCGCTCCGGGTTTCAACTCCTGCCGGACAGTGGGGAACAGCTCGAAGCTTTCCACCCACTCAGCCTCCGAGTTGATCCGGCTTTGAAAGAAGATCCCGTCCTGATCGAAATCCGCCCTCCACTGGTCGCCCGGCGCGTCGCCCGTGCAGCGGTAATGGTTCGACACCCGGCATTCCTTGGACTGCACGGTCATGAAAACTTCGCACCCTTGCGGCGCAGCCCAAGGGCTCGCGGCCAGTGCGGGTATCGGGGCAAGGGTCAGCGGGCACAGCAGGCACAGCAGAAGGGCGGGTTTCATCGCGTCTGTCGTCCTTTTCACAAGGTCAGCCGTGCTGACCGATCCAGAATTTCCCACCGGCGCGAACGTCATGCGCAAAGCCATACGTCCGCCATACGTCGCGCCGACGCGTCCCATACGTCACTCCGCCGCGATTGTGGCCGGTTGCGCCAGATAGGTCAGGATCGACTCGGCCGCCTCGCGCCCGTCGCGGATCGCCCAGACCACCAGACTTGCCCCGCGCACGATATCGCCCGCCGCATAGACGCCGGGCAGGCTGGTCGCGTGGGTACGGAAATCGGCCTTGATCGTGCCCCAGCGCGTCACGGCCAATTCCGGCACGCCCCACAGGGTGGGCAGGGCTTCGGGTTCGAACCCCAGCGCCTGGATGACCAGATCGGCAGGCTCCACATAATCGGCCCCCCGAATGATCTCGGGGGTTTGCCGGCCCGTCGCGTCCGGATCGCCCAGCCGCATCTTCTGCACCATAACGCCATCGACCGGATTGCCGGTAAAACCCTTGGGGGCCGACAACCAGACGAACTCCACGCCCTCTTCTTCGGCGTTCTGCACCTCGCGCATCGAGCCGGGCATGTTCGCCTTGTCCCGCCGATAGAGGCACTTGACAGACATCGCCCCCTGACGGATCGCCGTGCGCACGCAGTCCATCGCGGTGTCGCCACCGCCGATGACCACAACCCGCTTGCCCGCCGCATTCAAGCTGCCGTTGTCGAAGGCCTCGACCTCGTCGCCGAACGACTTCTTGTTGCTGGCCGTCAGGAATTCCAATGCCGGAACAATGCCGTCTGCCCCGACGCCCGGCGCCGCGATGTCGCGCGACCGGTACACTCCGGTTGCGATCAGCACCGCATCATGCTGGCCGCGGATCGCGTCGAACGACAGATCCTCGCCGACCCGGCAGTTCAGAACGAACTCCACGCCGCCCTGCTGCAACTGGTCGATCCGCTGCATAACGACGGGCTTTTCCAGCTTGAAGCCGGGGATGCCATAGGTCAGCAGCCCGCCCGCGCGGTCATAGCGGTCATAGACCGTGACCTGCACACCCTGACGGCGCAGCACGTCCGCCGCCGCCAACCCGCCGGGACCGGCGCCGATGATCCCCACCGACTCGGGGCGTTCCACATGCGGACGGATCGGCTTGACCCAGCCGTTCTCCCACGCGGTGTCGGTAATGTATTTCTCGACCGCGCCGATGGTGACGGTGCCGTGGCCCGAGTGTTCGATGACGCAGTTGCCTTCGCACAGTCGGTCCTGCGGACAGATGCGACCGCAGATCTCGGGGAAGGTGTTGGTGGCTTGACTGATCTCGTAGGCTTCCTGCAACCGGCCCGTCGCCGTCAGGTTCAGCCAATCGGGGATGTTGTTGTGCAGCGGGCAATGCGACTGGCAATAGGGCACGCCGCACTGGCTGCACCGGCTTGCCTGCTCTTCGGCCTTCTGCGCGGCGAACTCGCGATAGATTTCGTGGAAATCCTCCGAGCGCAAGTCGGGCGGACGCTTCTCCGGCGTTTCCTTGCGCAGGGTCACGAATTTCAGCATGCGTTGCGTGGCCATGGCTGCACCTCCCCGTCGGGTTTTTCCGAAGGATGTGATACCGCAGCACACGCGCGAATAAAAGTCAGCAATGCTGACGTAATTGTTCGATTTCCAGACTGTGTTGGCGCGCCAGCGCAAAAATTGAAGCCTTTTAGGTCAGCCAGCGTTACCTATCGGTTCAGAAGCCAGCCCAAAGCGCAGCAATCGTCACGCTGCCGACGATGATTCGCCACCATCCGAACAACGCATAGCCCTGACGCCCAACATACCCCAGCACCCAACGCACCACCAACAGCGCCGACACGAAGGCCACGCCAAACCCGACCGCAATCTCGGACCATGCGGAAAAATCCAGCACATCTCGGTTCTTGTAAAGGTCATAGGCGACCGCCGCTGCCATCGTGGGCATCGACAGAAAGAACGAAAACTCGGCCGCCGCGCGTTTGCCGACCCCCAGCACCAGCGCGCCCACGATCGTCGACCCCGACCGCGACACCCCCGGAACCAGCGCCAGACACTGAAACAGCCCGATCCCCAGCGCGGTGCGCAGCGGCATGTCCGACGCCTCGCCCACCTGCTCGGGGATCTTCATGCGGTCCACGAACAGCAGCACCACGCCACCCAGGATCAGCATCACCGCAATCAACATCGGGCTTTCGAACAGGACCGTCTTGATGATGTCATGCAACAGCAACCCGGCAAAGGCGGCGGGCAAGAACGCGACCAGCACCGCGATCACGAACCGCCGCGCCGCCGGGTCGCGGTGGGCGGTCGAAAACACATGCCACAGCCGGGCGAAATACAAGACGACCAGCGCCAGAACGGCGCCCAACTGGATCACCACCTCGAACGTGTTGCCCGCACTTTGAAAGCCCAGAAAATGCCCGACCAGCAACAGATGCCCGGTGGACGATACAGGGATGAACTCGGTCAGCCCTTCCAGCAGGCCCAAGGCCGCCGCGACGATGGTTTGATCCGCCAAGGGTCAGACCTTGCGCAGGTTCTTGGCCGAATCCTTGATCGCGGCATATTGCCCCGACGGGCGGAAGCGCCACAGGTATTCGGGCAGCACCGCCTCCATCGCGGTGGGCTGGATACCCAGATCGGCAAAGCCGCGCGCGCCGGGTTGCACCACGTTGTCCACCCCCAGCGACTTGACCTGGTCCAGCGTGATCATGCCGTTGCGGAACAGACCGCCGGTCAGCGACGACAGAAGATCGAGCCCGCCCCCCATGATCCGTGCCAGCCAGAACGGAAGGTTCATCACCCATTTGCGCCGCTGGATCACCCCCAGCATGCGATGCATCAGACCTTTGAACGTCTCGACATCCGGCCCGCCAAGCTCGTAGGTGCCGTGCGCTCGCCCCAGCACGCCGAGAACGGCAGCTTGCGCCACGTCGTCGACGAACACCGGTTGAAAACGGGTTTCGGCCCCCACGACCGGCAGTATCGGCCCAAGCCGCGACATGCCGGCAAAGCGGTTGAAGAACTGGTCTTCATTGCCGAAAATTACCGAGGGCCGCAGGATCACCGCGTCCGGCATCGCCGCCAGAACGGCAGCCTCGCCTTCGGCCTTGCTGACCGCATAGGCGCTGGGACCGTCCTTCGACGCCCCGATGGCCGAGATGTGCACCATCCGGCCCACGCCACATTCGGCCGCGATCCGGGCGATGCGCGCCGCTCCTTCGGACTGCACGGCGGTAAAGCTGTTCTTTCCGCCCTTGTCGAAGGTGCCCACGCAATTGACCACCGCATCGGCGCCCAGCGTCACCGCGCGCACCGAGGCATCGTCGCGGATGTTGCACAGCACCGGCTCGACCTGTCCCGGCCCGCCATAGGGGCGCACGAACAGCGCCTCGTTCGGGCGGCGCACGGCGACGCGCACCCGCCAGCCCTCTTTTGCCATCCGCCGCGCGATGTAGCGCCCGACAAAGCCTGAACCGCCGAAGATCGTGACCAGCTTGCTCATGGGGGACCTTTAGTGTGCCAGACGTTGGCGATTGCATAACTTTCACCGGGGCCGCCAGCAAGCGCCAATCACCGCGAATGGCTTGCGACAAATTCCCGGGTGCCCCCGTTGACAGTGCCGGTGGGGGCGTCTAAACGACCCGGCAGTGCCCAGATGGCGGAATTGGTAGACGCACTGGTTTCAGGTACCAGCGCTGCAAGGCGTGGAGGTTCGAGTCCTCTTCTGGGCACCAAATCTACCAAATAACCCCGGTCCCTTGCAAAAGGTGCCGGGGTTTTTGTTTTTGCACGCCAGCGACCCCGGCGGGTCGGGCAAAGAAACGCTTGCATCGCCGGCAGTGCGCCGCCATGCCCTTGGGCGTGAACAGCCCGGCACATCCAGATCCGATTCCGCTGGCGGCCCTTGGCTGGTCGGCGTTCTTTGCCGATCAATTGGGCACGGATGACCACGCCTTGACCCCGATGCGGATCGCGACGGTCCACCGTGCGCGGATGTCGGCCGAAGCGGGTCTTGGCCCAGTGCGGCTGATGCTGCCGCCCCATGCCGACACCGGGACCTATGCCGTGGGCGACTGGGTTCTGGTCGCGGCGGACACGCGCACGCTTGGGCGCCGGCTGGACCGCCGGACGCTGTTGCAGCGGCGGATCGACGGTGGGGCATCGCAGCTGATCGCTGCGAATGTTGATACGCTCTTCATCGTGTCGTCCTGCAACGAGGATTTCAATCCGGCGCGGCTCGAACGCTATCTGGCCCTGGCAAACGAGGCGGGCACCACGCCCGTCATCGTGCTGACCAAGGCCGACCGGGTGCCAGACGTGACGCCATACCGCGACGCCGCCCTGGCATTGCAGCGCGGGCTGGACGTGGTGACGCTGAACGCCAACGCCCCCGAGGCGGCGCTGGCCTTGGCCGCCTGGTGCGGGGCGGGGCAGACGGTGGCGCTGGTCGGGTCTTCGGGCGTGGGCAAATCGTCGCTGATCAACACGCTTGCCGGGAAAGTCGCCGACGAGGTGCTGCTGACCGGCAACATCCGCGAATCCGATGCCAAGGGGCGGCATACGACGACATCGCGCTCCTTGCACCGGATCGTGGGGGGCGGCTGGGTGATCGACTCGCCGGGCATCCGCACGCTGCATGTCAGCGACATCGCGGCGGGGCTGGACGTGCTGTTCGCCGAGATTGCCGAACTTGCGCCCCTGTGCCGGTTTCGCGACTGCACCCACGCGCATGAGCCGGGCTGCGCGGTGCGCGCGGCGGTGGCGGCGGGCACGCTCGACCCTGCGCGGCTGGAACGCTGGCGCAAGTTGGCGGATGAAAACCGCGCGAACACGCCGGTGATGACGGGGCCAAGCGGCAACCGCACGGTCAAGACCCCGGGCAAGCGGCGCTAGCGCCCCGGTTGACCCGCGCGGCGTCCGGCCTGTATGGAAACGCCAGACCTTATTGGCGGGACGCGCACCTTGACCATTCATATATACAAGGGCGACCTGCCCGACGGGCTGAATCTTGGCCCGGTTGTGGCGATCGACACCGAAACGATGGGCCTCGACCCGCGCCGCGACCGGTTGTGCCTGGTGCAGCTGTCGTCCGGCGATGGCAATGCCCATCTGGTGCAGATCGCTCGGGGGCAGACCGAGGCCCCGAACCTGCAGCGGCTGCTGACCGATCCTGCGGTGACCAAGCTCTTTCACTTTGCCCGGTTCGACATCGCCGCCCTGCAGCGCGGTCTGGGCGTGGTGACGACGCCCGTGTGGTGCACCAAGGTGGCAGCCAAGCTGATCCGCACGTTCACCGACCGGCACGGGCTGAAGTATCTGCTGATGGAGCTTGTGGGGGTGGATGTGTCAAAGGCGCAGCAGACCTCGGACTGGGGCGCGCTGGTGCTGACCGACGCGCAGAAGGAATACGCCGCATCGGACGTGCTCTATCTGCACCGCCTGAAGGACGCGCTGGAGCCGTTGCTGCTGCGCGAGGACCGCATGGCGCTGGCGCAACGCTGCTTCGACTTCCTGCCGACACGGTCGGAACTGGACCTGCTGGGCTGGGACGAACCAAATGACCTCTTCCACCACTGAACCGGGCCGCACCGATTTTGTCGCGACCGCCCGCAGGGTGATCGCTCGCGAGGCCGAAGCGGTCACGGCGCTGGGGGCCGCGCTGAACGGCACGTTCACGGCGGCGGTCGATCTGATCATGGCATCCAAGGGGCGGGTGATTGTGACCGGTATGGGAAAGTCGGGCCACATCGCGCGCAAGATCGCGGCCACGTTCGCCTCGACCGGCACGCCCGCGCAGTTCGTGCATCCGGCCGAGGCGAGCCACGGCGATCTGGGCATGGTGATGCGCGGGGATGTGGTGCTGATGCTGTCGAACTCGGGCGAGACGACCGAACTCGCCGACATCATCGCCCACACCCGGCGGTTCGACATTCCGCTGATCGGCGTCGCCTCGCGCGGCGGGTCCACCCTGCTGCGGCAGGCCGATGTGGCGATCCTGCTGCCCGACGTGCCCGAAGCCTGCGAGACGGGGATCGTGCCCACCTCGTCGACCACGATGACGCTGGCGCTGGGCGACGCGCTGGCCATCGTGCTGATGGAACACCGCGCGTTCACGCCCGACCACTTTCGCATCTTCCATCCGGGTGGCAAGCTGGGGGCAAAGCTGCTGCGCGTGCGCGACCTGATGCACACCGACCTGCCCCTGATCGATCCCGCCCGTCCGATGGGCGAAACCCTGCTGGTGATGACGCAAAAGGGCTATGGGGTGGTTGGCGTGACCGGTCCCGATGGCCAGTTGACAGGCATCATCACTGACGGCGACCTGCGGCGGCACATGGACGGATTGCTGGCGCTGACGGCGCAGCAGGTGATGACCCGGACACCCCGCACCATCGGGCCCGAAGCGCTGGCGGAAAAGGCGGTGGCGTTGATGAGCGACAAGAACATAACGTGCCTGTTCGTCACCCCCGACGGCAGCGCGCAGGCGATCGGCATCATCAAGATCCAGGACTGTTTGCGCGCAGGCATCGTGTGATGGCGGCCGACAACCTTCATTCCCGGCTTGTCGGGTTGCTGAAGGTGGTGCTGCCGCTGGCGGCGCTGGCCATGCTGTCGACGCTGTTTCTGGTGTCGCAGGGCGTCGATCCGCAAGACGCCATTCCCTATGCCGAAGTCGACGTCGAAGACCGCCTGCGCGCACCGCGCGTCACTGACGCGGCCTATGCCGGCATGACGGAAGACGGGGCCGCGCTGACCGTTCAGGCGGCGGATGCGCGGCCCGGCGTGGCCGGGACAGAAAACGGCGGGCAGGCCACCCAGGTGACCGGGCGGATCGAGACGCCTGATGGCGGCGTGACCGATCTGGTCGCGGGTGCCGCCCGAATGGACGGGGCCGCCGGAAAGGTGGTGTTGTCGGGCGGCGTGGTGCTGACCTCGTCCACCGGATATGTCGTCGACATGGCAGGGGTCAGCATGGCGACCGACCGGACCGCACTCGACAGCGACGGTGCGGTGACGGCGACCGGGCCGCTTGGTACGCTTCATGCCGGGTCGCTGCATGTCGGCCCATCCGGCACCGGCTATGTTGTGGTGTTCAAGGACGGGGTCAAACTGGTATATGATCCGCAAAACCGATAGGACGTTTCGATGATGCAGCGCCTGACCCTTGTCGTGTTCGCCAGCTTTCTCGGCCTGTCCCAGGCCATGGCGCAGGGCACCGACATCACTTTTGGCGGGATCACGGCCGACACCTCGCAGCCGGTCGAGGTGGTGTCCGACAGTCTGACCGTCGATCAGACCACGCAGCGCGGCGTGTTCAGCGGCAACGTCGTGGTGACCCAAGGTCCGATGCAGCTGACCGCCGGCGAGATCGAGGTGGAATACACCGCGGCCGGTGACGGCATCGAACGCCTGCTGGCGCGCGGGGGCGTGACCGTGACCAGCGGCGCGGATGCGGCGAAGGCGGCCGAGGCCGTTTACACCATCGACAGCGGCGATGTGGTGATGACCGGCGATGTCGTCATGACGCAGGGCGCGGCGGCGATCTCGGGGCAGAAACTGGTGATGAACCTGACCACCGGCAAGGGCCGGATGGAAGGCCGGGTGACCACCACCTTCGTGCCGCAGGAAAACTGATGCCGGATCTGACCGTCACGATGGGCGACGCGGGCCTGCATGTGCGCCATCTGCGCAAAAGCTACAAGAAACGCCTGGTGATCCGCGACGTCTCGCTGGTGTTGAACCGGGGCGAGGTGGTGGCGCTGCTCGGGCCCAATGGGTCGGGCAAGACCACCTGCTTTTACGCCATCGCAGGGCTGATCACCCCCGAAGGCGGACAGGTGTTGATCGACGGGCGCGATGTCACGTCCCTGCCGATGTATCGCCGCGCGCGCATGGGCATCGGATATCTGCCGCAGGAGGTGTCGATCTTTCGCGGGTTGTCGGTCGAAGACAACATCTTGGCGGTGCTGGAAATCGTCGAACCCGACCGGCACAAGCGCCGCGAGCGGCTGGAAGAGTTGCTGAGCGAGTTTTCCATCACCCATCTGCGGCGCGCGCCCGCGCTGGCCCTGTCGGGCGGCGAGCGGCGGCGCGTCGAGATCGCGCGCTGTCTTGCGGCAGAGCCGAAATTCCTGCTGCTGGATGAACCCTTTGCCGGGGTCGATCCGATCGCCGTCGGCGAGATCCGGCATCTGGTGGCGGATCTGACCCGGCGCGGGATCGGCGTGCTGATCACCGACCACAACGTGCGCGAAACGCTGGACATCGTCGATCGGGCCTACATCCTGCACGACGGCAAGGTGCTGATGAGCGGCACGGCGGACGAGGTGGTGCGAGACGAAATGGTGCGCCGCGTCTATCTGGGCGAGAATTTTCGCATCATCTGAGTGTTCCCCCGCCGGTTGTGACAGCCGCGTGACGCCAGAGTTGACAAGCGGCGGTTGCGGTCGCCAAATGATCCGGATGCGACCGGTCAGCGCCCCCCTCGATCCAGCCCCAGCGGCCGACCCACGGCCCCGCTCCGGCGCGCGACCGCCCACCCTCTTTCTGCGCTCTACCCTGTCGCCGCAGGCGGCAGGCCGCTTGCACCTACAGGAGGATCCATGCGCTATCAGATCAGCGGACGTTCCATCGACATCGGCGAAGCGTTGCAGACCCATGTGAAGGCCGAACTCGGGGAGGTGGTCGAGAAATACGCCCAACGCCCGACAGACACGGTGGTGACGTTTTCCAAGGTGGCGCATGAACACGTCTGCGAAACGATCATCCACCTGTCCACCGGGCTGACCGCACAGGCCAAGGGCCATGCGACCGAAATCTATGCCGCCTTCGAATCCTGCCGCGAGAAGATGGACAAGCAGTTGCGCCGCTACAAGCGCCGGTTGCGCAGCCATCACCGTGACCGTGCGGAACCCGTTGAATATGGCGGCGGGTCCGCCTATATCCTCGCACCAACGGACGACCAGGACGAAGGGGAACCTGACAGCCTGCAACCGGTTGTCATTGCCGAGATGGAAACCAAGATTCCGTCGATCACCGTGGGCGAGGCCGTGATGCAGCTGGAACTTGCGGGCGACCGGATGTTGGTGTTTCGGAACGAAGGACATGGGGGCGTGAATGTCGTGTACCGTCGCGAAGACGGAAACATCGGCTGGATCGATCCCCGCAACAGCAAATGACGCAGGGTTGCCCCCCGCACAGGAATGACGGCGCGCCATGGAACTTTCGAAACTGTTGATTCCGGGCGCCGTGCGCGTCGTGAACCACCTGACCAGCAAGAAACGCCTGTTCCAGGAGCTGGGCGAGATCGCGGCCCAGGCCTATGGCCTGTCGTCGTCGATCGCGATTGACGGGCTGCAAGAGCGTGAAAGCCTGGGGCCGACCGGAGTGGGGCACGGCATCGCCCTGCCCCACGCGCGGCTGGACGACCTTGGCAAGATAATCGGCATCTTCATGCGGATGGAACGCCCGCTCGACTACGACTCGGTGGACCGCCAGCCGGTCGATCTGGTGTTCGGGCTGTTCGCGCCCAAGGAGTCGGGCGTCGAACACCTGAAGGCGCTGGCGCTGGTGTCGCGCACGATGCGCGATCCCGGGATCTGCGCGAAACTGCGGGCAAACTCCGATCCGTCCAAGCTCTATGCGATCCTGACGGAAGCGAAGGCACCACAAGCGGCAGCCTGAGGTGGGCGAAGCCGATGTCGCGAAGGAAGCCGGTGTCGCGAAGACCGGGGGCCAGCCCCCGGACCCCCGGGATATTTGAGCCAAGGTGAAAGCCGGACGGGCAGGTCAGGCGCGCCAGCGGCCAAAGCCGAAGGCAGAGTAATCGCGCGCGTAAGCTGCTTGGGCCGCGTCTTCGAGATCGGCACCGAAGATCTCGGACAAAGACCATGGTTGCAGATCGGTCGTGTCGGGCACGTCGGGGCAGGGCAGGCCAAGGTCTGAGGTGACGAAGGCAAGACCGTCTGCCAGGCGGTCTTCGCGCAGCAGATGGTCGGGGGTCTGCACGGCCGCAAAACCTTGTGTCGTCGCCAGCTGGCTGGCTATGTGCGGCATCACCTTGATTTCGGTCCGGCCCGTGAGGTTGAACTTCGCGAAGTCGAGAAAGACTTTGAAGCCGTCGCGGAAGCTGTCGGCGTCGGGGTAGGGTTGGCCGCGCGGCGGGAGTTCGCAGCGATGGACCCGTTTCAGATAGGGGCGCAGTTCGGGCAACCAGTCGCTCGCAAGGTAGTCGCAAAAGGCGGCGTGGGCGCGGGCCAGCGGGTGGCGCAGCACGGTGAAGCTGCGAAACCCGGGGTGGCGATCTTTCCACTCGCGCAAAGAGCGACGTTCGAAATTCTTCTCGAGCTTGCCGAAGGTGCCGAGCCACTGGCGCAAGGCCACCTCGGGCCCGCCCTTGATCGGCTGAAACAGCAAGCCCGCGCAGGATGCGGCAATGTAGTGCGGCACGCCCGCGTTGCGGCGGGGCTCGAAGTTGGGGGTATGGGCCGCTTCGAACCAGTCGACGCGTGACAGCGCCTGTTCCATTTCGTCCGGGTTCGACACCTTGTCGCGGATCGCCTCGGGGTTCTGTTTCTTGAACTT
>JANNNU010000186.1:0-3851 GCA_031398695.1 Paracoccaceae bacterium
ACTGGTTGCGGGTGGACGATGCGTTTGCCGGGCAGATGGCAGAGCGTGACCGGTTGCTGGCTGCGGTTCCGGACCGGGTTCACGCGCTGTTGGACGAAGGCCACGACGCCGGGGTTGAACTTTACGAGGTGATCCTCGCGAGGCTCGCGCGGCAGTCAGGCTATCTGATCGGCGAACACAAGGCGCGACGGCCTGACGGGATCGAGGTGCCGCTGGACCGCGACCACCCGCTGAAAACCCTGTGCCGCCTGGTGCAGGAAGATCTGTGCCTGATGCAGAACGACGGCAACGAGCATCGACTGACGGGGGCGGCGCTTTGCTTTCCGGCCAACTGGTCACTGGCCGAAAAGATCGGACGGCCGCTGAAGGGCATCCACACGCCGGTGCCGAGTTATGACCCGGACATCGCCCGCCGGGTGCAGCGCATGTTTGATGCGATCCGGGTGGAGCAACCGCTGTGGCGGATGAACGCGCTGGTCTACGTCGATCCCACGCTGCACCAGCCACGCGCCGAGGCCGACCCGCGCACGGATAGGCGCGGCGGCGGTTACGTTCGCTCCGAACGGCAGTGTTTCCTGCGGTTGCCGCGGACCAGAGCGGTGGTGTTTTCGATCCATACCTACGTGGTGCGGATCGACTCGCTGACGGCGGCGGCGCGCCTTGCGCTGGACGAGGCCCGTCTATAGCGGCTTACGCCCCCGCAAGTGCCGCGACCTGCTGACCAATCGGGGTTTGCGACCACCCGATCACCGTGCCCGTCACCGCCATCATCCGCGCCGAAAAGCCGATCGTTCCACCCCTCATCAAGCTGTAGGTCATCGCGGCAACACCCAGCGGCATGTACACCACGATCAGGGTGGCGTTCATCGCTTGCGCCGCCAGCCGCAGTTGAACCGTTTCGGTTACCACCACCGGACCGGGCGTTTCGAGTTCAGGGTACAGCGCCGCACGTAACTTGCGCAGTTCGGTGTCGGCCTGCACCGGCAGATGGGGCGTGTCATTTGCCGGAAGAAGTGCGAGCCGCTGCACCGCAGGGGCCTGGACGGCAGCGGAGGGTTTGGGTGCAGTTTGGGGACCCAGAATGTCGTCGGACGATGGGATAGCATCGATCAGCGCATCAACGAGCTCGGGTTCCATGGCCAGCGGCAGCTGCCGCCACAGCACCGCGTCCGGTGGATACCGCGTCTGGATGCGTTCGATCAGGCGGCTGCACAAAAGCTCGTAAGACACATCCTGCGGACGCCCTTCGGCCGAGGGCAGCGGACCGACCGACACCAAAAGACAGGCTGGCGCCTCATCCGCGCGATTCTCCGACCAGCCGAGCAGGATGCGCGTTTCCCCAAGATCGAACACCACAACATCTTCGTAATCCCACCGGGTCCGCAGCGTGCTGTTGCGCAGGCGCGACAACAATCCTTCCAGTTCTGTCACCACACGGACGAAGCTGCACTTCTGCGGGTCGGCGTAAATCGCCTGAGCAATCGTACTGTGCGCAACTTTTGTCATTCGGATTCTCCATTGCGGCATCCAGCAACGTTGACGATAAATTGCGCCCTGATTGGGCAACGACTGGGGCCATTCCGCGAATTTTATGATCGTTTTCTGAATAATCCTGCCACAATCGCCCCATTGGTGCGTTCGGGCTTCAGGACCAAGTGCGCAGGTCGTTGCCCTGCAGATGGGTGACGACAGCCTGAACCAGACCGACGGGCAGGGTAAGCAGCGTGAACGCTCCGGCCACCAGTCCTGCCGCAAGGCGAAGCGCGCGGGCGGACAGGATCTGGGCAAAGGTTGGCAGCGGCGGTTCGGGCGGCGCCAGCGGCACGCCATGTGTCAGCAAGACCCGTCCGGACACCGGTTCGGGCGGGGGCGGCGCTTTGCGGCGATGCGGGGCGGCGGGGCGGGTCGGACGCACGTCGCGCGTCTCTTCGATCAAGGCGCGGATCGCGGCGAGGGTCGGTGCGTCGAGGTCGGGACCGGTGTCATCGGGCGTGGCGGGGTCGCGCGCGGGAACGGGTTCGGCCGGTGCGGCGTCTGTCGGCGGCATGACTTGCATCACCGGTTCGTGCGCATCAACTACAGGCGTCTCGCCACTCGTCTCTTGCGCACTGGTGCGGCGCGCGCGGCGGTTCGTCAGTTGCGGCGTTTCCAGCGGTTCTGGAAAGGCGGGCATTTCAGGTGGCGGCACGGCCAGATCGGCGGCCACGGTCATGAAGCTAGCCATCGCATCCAGGCCTTGGGCCAGCGTGTCGCGCGATGGCATCGCGCGACCCACGCGGGATGCCCGCGCGAACCTGGGGCCTAGCGTGTTGTCGGCCATCCGTTCTGCGCCGCCATGCAGCAGTTGCGCCGTGCCCAGCAACAGCGGCCGCGCCATCCGGCGTGACAACAACAGGCTGACCCGCGAATAGCCGCGCAGGTCGAAACGCGGTTGTTGCTGTCCTTCGACCCAAAGTCGGGGCGCATTGCGCCCTTTGGCAGGGCTGTTCGTCGAAGAACGGAAACGGGTGTTAGACATCGGCAGGCGCCATCCTTTGGGGGCAGTCCTTGTGTCTTCCCACGCCGGACAGGCTGCAGCGCGGCACGAACGTGGCGGCATTGCGACGTATCTGAAAAACAACAGGCCGCCCGAACCGGGGCGGCCTGCGTTGCAATCCCCGTGAGGGGATCAGCAGGAGTAATACATCTGGTACTCGATCGGATGCGGCGTGTGTTCGTAGGCGTAGACCTCTTCCCACTTCAGCGCCATGTAGCCTTCCAACTGGTCCTTGGTGAACACGTCACCGGCCAACAAGAAGTCGTGGTCCTTCTCGAGTTCTTCAAGCGCCTCGCGCAACGATCCGCACACGGTCGGGATCGCGGCCAATTCTTCTGGCGGCAGGTCGTACAGGTCCTTGTCCGACGCCGGACCCGGATCGATCTTGTTCATGATCCCGTCCAGACCCGCCATCAGCAGGGCGGCGAAGGCCAGATACGGGTTGGCCGACGGGTCGGGGAAGCGGGCCTCGACGCGCTTGGCCTTGGGCGATTCCGTCCACGGAATACGGACGCAGCCCGAGCGGTTGCGGGCCGAATACGCACGCAGAACCGGCGCCTCGAACCCCGGGATCAGACGCTTGTAGCTGTTGGTCGCGGGGTTGGTGATCGCGTTCAGTGCCTTGGCGTGCTTCAGGATGCCGCCGATGAAATACAGCGCCTCTTGCGACAGGTCGGCGTATTTGTCGCCTGCGAACAGCGGCTTGCCGTCCTTCCAGATCGACATGTTCACGTGCATGCCTGACCCGTTGTCGCCCTTCATTGGCTTGGGCATGAAGGTCACGGTCTTGCCATAGGCGTGGGCCACGTTGTGGATCACGTATTTGTACTTTTGGATGTTGTCGGCTTGGGCCACCAGCCCGCCAAAGATCATCCCCAGCTCGTGCTGGCAGGTCGCAACTTCGTGGTGGTGCTTGTCGACCTTGATACCCATCCGCTTCATCGTCGACAGCATCTCGCCGCGCAGATCGTGGGCCTCGTCCACCGGGTTCACCGGGAAATAGCCGCCCTTGTGACCAGCGATGTGGCCGTAATTGCCACCCTCCTGGACGGTGTCAGTGTTCCACGCTGCACCGGCCGCGTCGATTTCGTAAGACACCTTGCGCGGGGTGACGGCATAGCGCACGTCGTCGAAGATGAAGAATTCGGCTTCGGGGCCGCAATAGAACGCATCGCCCACGCCCGAGGATTTCAGGAATGCCTCTGCCTTCAGCGCGGTCTGGCGCGGGCAGCGACTGTAGGCCTCGTTGGTATCTGGCTCGACCACCACGCAATGCACGCACATGGTCTTTTCCGCATAGAACGGGTCGATGTAG
>JANNNU010000195.1:0-33732 GCA_031398695.1 Paracoccaceae bacterium
CGAAAGGTGTGCCGCAGTTTTCGGATGAAATGCGCGAAAAAACAAAAAGCTAAAGCGGTTGTTTGATTCTTGCCAAACGCAAACCGCTTTTGAGCATTTCCAGCTTAAGTGGTTACCGGTAAGCGGTTCGGGAATGCGACAAAACAAAGGCTTAGATCGGTTCCGGCGATTCTGCTATCGGCAGAACCGATCTACAGGCGGAAGGCGTTGAGGCGGCGGAACATTTCGGCGATGCCGGTCGCATCGACATTGGCGAAGGCGATGCGGATCTGGCGTTTGCCTTCGGCGGATCCGACGGGCTGGAACATCGTGCCGGGCAGCATCAGAAGGCTTTGGTCGGTGAGGAGCCGCTTGCACAGGGCATCGGACGCGAGGTCGAACGGGTGCTCGACATAGGCGAAGTAGGCACCGCAGCCCAGCAGCGTCCAGCCTTGCAAGGCGTTGAACCCGCTGATCATCGCGGTGCGGCGCGACAGGATTTCGGCCCGTTCGCCTGCGACCCATTGCGCGAGGTTGCGCAGGCCCCACAGGGCCGCGATCTGGCCGAGCTGCCCCGGGCAGATGGCGACGGTGTCAAGGAACTTCTCGACCTGGGCGAGGCGGTCCACGCTGGCGATGACTGCGCCGACGCGGTGGCCGGTCAGGCGGTACGCCTTTGAAAAGCTGTAAAGGTGGATGAAGGTATCGGGCCAGTCGGGGTCGGTGAAGAGATCGTGGGCACGCCCGGTGCGGCTGTCGAAATCGCGGTAGGTTTCATCGACGATCAGCGCCGTGCCCCTGGCGCGGGCAAGGTCGCGGAACGCCGCGAGCGTTTCGGCCGGATATTCGGCCCCGCCCGGATTGTTCGGCGACACCAGCACGATGGCGCGGGTTTTGGGCGTGATCAGGGTTGCGGCCAGATCGGCGTCGGGGATCAGACCGGGCCCGGTCTTGAGGGGGACGGTGGTCACGCCCGCCATGTCGAACCACATCTTGTGATTGAAATACCAAGGGGTTGGCAGGATAATCTCATCCCCTGCACCGGCCAGCGTCGACATCACGGCGGTGAACGCCTGGTTGCAGCCCTGGGTGATCGCGACCTGTTCTGGCGCGATCTGGCCGCCATAGCCCGCGGACCATTGCGCCGCTACCTCGGCCCGCAGAGCGGGCAGACCCAGCACCGGGCCGTAGAGGTGCGCGGCGGGGTCGTTCAGCGCGGCCTCGGCGATCGCCTGGCGCAAGGCGAGGGGCGGGCTTTCGACCGGCGCAGCCTGACTTACGTTGATCAGGGGGCGGTGCGGCGGGAAGGTCACCCCCGCCAGCCAGCGGCGCGCCTCCATTACCGGAGGGGCGGAGGTTTCGGCCATTGCGGGGTTCAGCGGTGTCAGCATGGCGTTTCCTCGGGTCTGGCGCGCGTATGGTTTGCGTATGGCGGACGTATGGCTTTGCGCATGACGTTCTTGCGGTCGGGCAAAGGTCTAGTCAGTGCCGCGATAAGGCTGGACGTATTGCAAGGCCATGTCCCAGGGAAAGAAGATCCAGGTGTCCTGGCTGACTTCGGTGATGTAGCTGTCGACCATCGGCTTGCCCGACGGCTTGGCGTAGACGGTCGCGAAATGGGCCATCGGATAGAGGCGGCGGACCAGTTCGAGCGTCTTGCCGGTGTCGACGAGATCGTCGACGATCAGGATGCCCGTGCCGTCGCCCATCAGCACCTCTTGCGGGGATTTTGTGACCACCGCCTCCATCTGCGACTGGTGGCTGTAGCTTTTGACGCTGATCGTGTCGACGACGCGGATGTCGAGTTCGCGCGCCACGATCATTGCGGGCACCAGGCCGCCGCGGGTGATGCCGACCACCGCCTTCCACGCGCCGTTGAGCGGGCCCTTGCCGTCGAGCCGCCAGGCGAGCGCGCGGGCATCGCGGTGAATCTGGTCCCAGGAGACGTGGAAACCCTTTTCGTGCGGCAGGCGGTCGTTCATGGGTGGCTCCTTGTGGCTGGCGTCGGAGCGGGGGCCAGCCCCCGCACCCCCGGGATACTTATGAACAGATGATGCGGGTCATGGCAGCGCGACCTTGATGCCGAGGAGGGCGAGCAGTCCGCCGAAGCTGCGGTCGAGGATGGTTTTGAGGCTGATGTAGCCCGAGCGGGTCTTTTCCAGCGAGAAGATGCGGGCGACGAGGGTGTTCCAGACCGTCTCGTTCACGAAGACCACGGCGAGCAGCGCGGCGTAGACCAGCGGCGCGGTGCCTTGCGGGACGGTGCCAAGGAAGATGGCCGAGAACATCACGGCGGGCTTGGGGTTTGCGAGTTGGGTCAGAAGCCCGAGGCGAAACGCGGAGCCTGCGCTGCGGGGCAGGGAGCGGGTGTCGGCGGTTTCGAACGGGGTCGCGGCGCTGCGCCAAAGCTTGACGCCCAGCCAGACGAGGTAGGCCCCGCCGCAGATCTTGAGCGCCCAAAGCAGCGCGGGGGCAGCGGCGAACAGCAGGTTCAGGCCGAACATCGCGGCGGCGGCCCAGACGACCGCGCCTGCACCGATGCCTGTGGCCAACGCCGTGCCGGTGCGAAAGCCCTCGGTCAGGCCGGTGCGCGCCGCCATCAGAACGGCGGGACCGGGCGAGACGGCCGCAAGCAGCGACAAAAGCGCGAAAGCCAGGAACGCGGCGACCGTCATGACCGCGGACCGATCATTGACCGGTGTCCTTGCGGCCGGTCACCGCGTCGATGTCGGGGGCGTCGACCGCCTTCATGCCCACGACGTGATAGCCCGCGTCGACATGCAGATTTTCGCCGGTAGTTCCCGACCCGAGGTCCGACAGCAGGTAAAGCGCAGCCTTGCCCACCTCTTCTTGCGTGACGTTGCGGCGCAGCGGCGAGTTCAGCTCGTTCCATTTCATGATGTAGCGGAAGTCGCCGATGCCGCTGGCGGCCAACGTCTTGATCGGGCCGGCCGAGATCGCGTTGACGCGGATGCCGTCGCGGCCCAGATCCTCGGCCAGATACTTCACCGACGCCTCGAGTGCTGCCTTGGCGACGCCCATCACGTTGTAATGCGGCATCACCTTTTCCGCGCCGTAATAGGTCAGCGTCAGCAGGCTGCCGCCGGGTCCCATCATCGCGCAGGCGCGCTGGCAGACGGCGGTGAAGGAATAGACAGAAATGTCCATCGTCATGCGGAAGTTCGCCGCCGACGTATCGACGTAGCGGCCGCGCAATTCGTTCTTGTCGGAAAATCCGATGGCATGGACCACGAAATCGAGGCCGCCCCAGGTGGCTTGCAGATGCGCGAACAGGGTGTCCAGCGACGACTCGGAGCCGACGTCGCATTCGGCCATCACGGTGGCGCCGATGCTGGCCATCAGCGGTTCCACGCGCTTCTTCAATGCCTCGCCCTGATACGAGAAGGCCAGTTCCGCCCCCTGGTCGGCCAGCGCCTTGGCGATGCCCCAGGCGATCGACTTGTCGTTGGCAAGGCCCATGATCAGCCCGCGTTTGCCTGCCATCAGGTTGCCGGTCACGGCAGCGCTGGTCCCGGTTGAGGTTGACATCCCGTGCCCTCGTCTAACTTGTTGTCACGCAGACGTGTAGGCGATTGGGTCGCGTGCATCAAGGCGGCTCAAGCTGTTGACCGCGCGGCAGGACTGGGAGTGTGACGGATGGACCGGACAGGGATTTTTGCAGGCGACGACCCGTTTGCGATCGCGCAGCGCTGGCTGGGCGAGGCGGAGGCGGCAGAGGTCAACGACCCCAACGCGATGGCGCTTGCGACGGTGGACGCGCAAGGCATGCCGAACGTGCGGATGGTGCTGCTGAAGGAGATCGAGATCGAAGGCAATGGTGACGGGTCGTTTGTGTTCTACACCAATTACACTTCGGTGAAGGCGAACGAGATCACCCGGGCCGGCAAGGCGGCATTCGTGCTGCACTGGAAGTCGCTGCACCGGCAGGTGCGGGTGCGCGGCGCGGTCAGCCGCGAGGATGGTACCAAGGCCGACGCCTATTACGCCAGCCGCAGTCTGAAGTCGCGGCTGGGGGCGTGGGCGTCGGACCAATCGAAACCGCTGGACTCGCGGCTGGCGCTGATGGCCGAGGTGGCGAAGGTGACCGCGCAGAAAGGCATCAGTCCGGCGCGCCCGCCGTTCTGGGGCGGGTTCCGCATTCGTCCGGTCGAGATCGAATTTTGGGCCGACGGTGATTTCCGGTTGCACGACCGGTTTCGCTGGACCCGAGAGTTCGGATCGCCGACCTGGGCGGTTCAGCGCCTAAACCCTTAACTTTCACGCGATTACGCACTTTACCGCTCGCGCTTCGTGAACGGTGGCCCAAAATCGGGACAGGATTTCGCTTGCAACTCCGGTGCCGATGCGGTTTGCCACGGTTTTGGGGCTTTATCTGGGGAAACGGCCTTTACGATGACGGAAGAAGATCAGGGAGTGCAGATCGTGCACGGCCATGTCAAATGGTTCGACCCTGCAAAGGGCTTCGGCTTCATTGTCGCAGAAGGGACTGCAGCAGATATCCTGTTGCATGCCAATGTTCTGCGCAATTTCGGCCAGGGCTCCGTCGCGGATGGCGCCAAGATCACCGTCAAGGCGCAGCAGACGCAGCGCGGCTATCAGGCGATCGAGGTCCTCAGCATCGAGCCGCTGCGCGGGTTGGCGCTGCCCGCCGGTGAGGAAGCGTTCGGCGAGACGGCGGACGACATCCTTGCGTTGCCGTTGGAACCGGCACGGATCAAGTGGTTCGACAAGTCCAAGGGTTTTGGTTTTGCCAACGTGTTCGCGCGTCCCGAGGACGTGTTCATTCATGTTGAAGTGCTTCGGGTTTCCGGCTTTGCTGACCTGCAACCGGGCGAGGCGGTGTGTCTGCGCATCGTCGAAGGGAAACGCGGCCGAATGGCCGTTCAGGTGGTGTCATGGGAAACGTCGTTGCGGCGTGTGGACTGATAAGCGGACTGCTGTGGCTGTCGGCGGGCGCCGGATGGGCAGCCTGTCAGCCCGACGTGGCCGAAGTGCGGGGCACCGGGTCGGTGGCGCGGTTCAGCGTCGAGGTCGCCGCTGACCCCGCCGAGCGGTCGACCGGGCTGATGAACCGCGAAAGCCTGCCGTCCTCTGCCGGGATGCTGTTCGTCTACGAGCAGCCGCAGCGCGCGCAGTTCTGGATGCGCAACACGCTGATCCCGCTCGACATGATCTTCATCGACCAGACGGGCACCGTGACCCGCGTGCACGAAAACGCCATCCCGCTGGATGAAACCGGGATCGACGGCGGGATGGATGTGAAGTTCGTGCTGGAGATCAATGGCGGTCTAGCGGGTGCGCTGGGGATCGCGCCGGGGTCGACCTTGCGCCATCCGGCTGTGGCGCAGGATAAGGCGGCCTGGCCGTGCGAGTAGGCTTTCCTTTCTGCGCGTGACACGCTAACAGGCCGGTGTCGGGGCGTAGCGCAGTCTGGTAGCGCGACGGTTTTGGGTACCGTAGGTCGTAAGTTCGAATCTTATCGCCCCGACCACTTCCTGTCTTTGGCTTGTTTGCGCGGCTGCGGGCCGCCATATCAGGAGGGGCAGCGAAAGGCATTTCATGGGCATTCGGTTCGACAATTCCTATGTGCGCGATCTGCCGGGGGCCTATCTGCGCGTGAACCCCGATGTGGCGCCCGCGCCGCAGGTCGTGGTGTTCAACGATGCGCTGGCGTCCGATCTTGGCGTGTCGATGGGCGATCGCGCGGCCGCCTGGCTGTCGGGAGCCGAGGTGCCGCCGGGGGCCGAGCCGATTGCCATGGCCTATGCCGGGCACCAGTTCGGCGGGTTCTCGCCGCAACTGGGCGACGGGCGGGCGCATCTGCTGGGCGAGATCCTTGGGCCCGACGGGCGGCGGTGGGATCTGCATCTGAAAGGGTCGGGTCGAACGCCGTTTTCGCGGGGGGGTGACGGCAAGGCGGCACTGGGGCCGATGCTGCGCGAATATCTGATGGGCGAGGCGATGCATGCGCTTGGCGTGCCCACGACGCGGGCGCTGGCGGTGGTGGCGACGGGCGAGGGGGTCTTGCGCGAGGCGGGGATGCTGCCGGGGGCGGTGCTGTCGCGGGTGGCGTCCAGTCACATTCGTGTGGGTACGTTCCAGTTCTTTGCCGCGCGCCGCGACCCGTCGGGGCTGCGGTCGTTGCTGGACTACACCATCGCGCGACACGATCCGGGGGTGGATGCACTGGGGCTGTTCGACGCCGTGGCGGCGCGTCAGTGCCGGTTGATCGCGCAATGGATGGGGCTCGGGTTCATTCACGGGGTGATGAACACCGACAACATGGCGCTGTCGGGCGAGACGATCGACTACGGTCCCTGCGCCTTCATGGAAGGCTATGCGCCGGGCACGGTCTTTTCGAGCATCGACCGGCAGGGGCGGTATGCCTGGGCGAACCAGCCTCTGATCCTGGGCTGGAACCTGGCGCGGTTGGCCGAGGCGCTCTTGCCGTTCTTCGATGCGGATGGCGAGCGGGCGGTGGAAATTGCCAACGACCGACTTGGGCGGATCGCGGGGGCTTATGAGGCCGAATGGCTGGCGGTGATGCGGGGCAAGCTGGCGCTGGACGGCGCGCAGGTGGACGATGTGGCACTGGTCGCCGATCTGCTGGCGGCGATGGAAGCTGCGGGGGCGGATTGGACGCTGACGTTCCGGCGGCTGGGGACCGGGGCCCTGGAGGGTGGCGTCGCGCGGCCGCTGGAAGCGTGGATGCCGCGCTGGGAGGCGCGGCGGCGCGGCGATTGGGCCGAGGTGATGGCGCGGGCCAACCCGGCGGTCATCCCGCGCAATCATCTGGTGGAAGAGGCGTTGGCGGCGGCGACCGGCGGAGAAATGGCACCGTTCATGGCGTTGCTGGCGGCGGTGCAGGACCCGTTCGGCGAGCTTTCGGGGCGGGAGATGTACGGGCTGCCCGCGCCGGAGGGCCTGGCGCCGCATGTGACGTACTGCGGGACGTAAGGGGGGCGTGTGCCGCCCCCCTCGGCGCTGCGCGCCTCACCCCCCGCAGGATATTTGTGAACAGATGATGCGGGGCGGTTGATTTCGGGGCCGGAGTGCTGGAGCGTGCGCTGAACATCGAAGGGCTTCAGGCATGGCGGATCAGCAATTTGTCGAACATCTGCGCGGGACTTTGGCGGGGATCGAGGCCGAAGGGCTGATGAAGCGCGAGCGCTTGATCGAGGGGGCGCAGGGGGCGCATGTCACGATCGCCGGCCGGCGGATGATCAACCTGTGTGCCAACAATTATCTGGGACTGGCGGATGATCCGCGGCTGATCGCGGCGGCGAAGGCGGCGATGGATCGGGCCGGATTCGGGATGGCGAGCGTGCGGTTCATCTGCGGGACGCAAGGTCTGCACCGGGCGCTGGAAGTGCGGCTGGCGGGCTATCTGGGGATGGAGGATGCGATCCTGTTCGGGTCGTGTTTCGATGCGAATGGCGGGTTGTTCGAGCCGCTGCTGGGGCCCGAGGATGCGGTGGTGTCCGACAGTCTGAACCATGCCTCGATCATCGACGGGGTGCGGCTGTGCAAGGCGCGGCGGTATCGCTTTGCCAATGGCGACATGAGCGATCTGGAGGCGCAGCTGCAGGCGGCACGCGACGGGAGTGCCCGGTTCATCCTGATCGCGACAGACGGCGTTTTTTCGATGGATGGCTATCTGGCCGATCTGGCGGGGATCCGGGCGTTGGCGGACCGGTACGGCGCGATGGTGATGGTGGACGACTGCCATGCGACCGGGTTCATGGGGCCGAAAGGGGCCGGGACACCGGCATATGCCGGGGTGACGGTGGACATTCTGACCGGGACACTGGGCAAGGCGTTGGGAGGGGCGCTTGGCGGGTATGTGGCGGCCTCGCAGCCGGTGGTGGACTTGTTGCGGCAACGCGCGCGGCCGTATCTTTTCTCCAACGCGCTGCCGCCGGCGGTGGTCGGGGCCGCGCTGGCGGCGCTCGACATCGTCGAGCGCGCGGATGGGTTGCGCGAGCGGTTGTTCCGCAACGCCGCCTATTGGCGCAGCGGGCTGGAGGATGCGGGGTTCCGGGTGCTTGCCGGAGAGCATCCGATCATACCGGTGATGCTGGGCGAGGCGCCGGTCGCGCAGGCGTTCGCGCGCGCTTTGGACGCGCGGGGAGTAATGGTGTCGGCGTTCTTCTTTCCGGTGGTGCCGCGCGGGGCGGCCCGGATCAGGACGCAGATGAATGCGGCGCTGAGTTTCGATGATCTGGACGTAGCACTGGACGCGTTCGTCGCGGCGGGCAAGGACGTGGGGGCGCTGGCATGAAGGCTTTGGTCAAGGCACGGGCGGAGGTCGGGCTTTGGATGGAGGACCGCGCCATGCCCGAGATCGGGCCGGAGGATGTGCTGATAAAGGTCCGCAAGACCGGCATCTGCGGCACCGACATCCACATCTGGAACTGGGACGAGTGGGCGCAGCGGACGGTGCCGGTGCCGCTGGTCACCGGGCACGAGTTTGCCGGAGAGATCGTGGCGAAGGGGGCCTTGGTCACCGGGCTCGAGATCGGGCAGCGGTGTTCAGGAGAGGGGCATCTGATCGGGAAGCTGAGCCGCCAAAGCCGGGCGGGCAAGTTTCACCTGGACCCGGCGACGCGCGGGATCGGGGTCAACGAACCCGGATCCTTTGCCGAATACCTGCGGTTGCCCGCGTTCAACGTAGTGCCGCTGCCGGATGTGATCGACGACGAGATCGGCGCGATCCTCGATCCGCTTGGGAATGCGGTGCATACGGCGCTGTCGTTCGATCTGATCGGCGAGGATGTGCTGATCACCGGGGCAGGGCCGATCGGCATCATGGCGGCGGCGGTGGCGCGGCATGTAGGGGCGCGGCATGTGGTGATCACCGACGTGAACCCGACGCGGCTGCGGTTGGCCGAGACGGTGGCGGATGTCACGCCGGTCAACGTGGCCGTCGAGGATCTGCGGTCGGTGATGGCACGCCTTAAGATGACCGAGGGGTTCGATGTGGGGATGGAGATGTCGGGCAACCAGCAGGCGCTCGACCAGATGGTCGATTGTCTGGTGATGGGCGGGCGCATCGCGATGCTGGGCATCCCGCCGGGAAAATCGCCGGTGGACTGGAGCCGGATCGTGTTCAAGGCGATCACGATCAAGGGCGTCTATGGCCGCGAGATCTTCGAGACCTGGTACAAGATGATCGCGATGCTGGAAAACGGGCTGGACGTACGCAAGGTGATCACCCACCGCTTTGGCTTCGATGCGTTCGAGGCCGGGTTTGCCGCGATGCGGTCGGGGCAGTCGGGCAAGGTCGTGCTCGACTGGGGTTAGCGCGGCAAGATGGGCAGCCTTGCCCGTCCTACTTCGTCAGGATCAGCTTGCCCTGCCGGGTGATGCGCAGGGTATAAACCTGTCCGTCCAGCACGATCTGCGCCAGCGTTCCACCCGCGGTCAGGGTCGTCGCGTCATGGCACGGCATCTGGGGCAGCAGCGATATGTTCAAGAGCGCGCCTCCCAATGGTCCAGCAGGCGCGAGACGTCGGTCAGGGGCATGAGGCCGTCGAGCGCCTGGCGCAGGAGGGCAAAGAGGGAATCTTGGGGCATGGCGGGCCTATCGGTTGTGGGGTCCGGGCTTGCCGTGGGGCTGGCGGGATGGGAATACCGTAGCAAAATACTCAGAAAGGTAAAGACCAATTGTTTTAGTCGGAAATGACGTCCGCCCTTTCCTGGTGGCGTGTCAGTTCAGGGGCTGGTAGCTGCCATTCCAGTACAGCAGTCCGCCCCTGTCTAGATTCGTCAGGATGGATTGAACCCGACCGATCAGAATCGAGTGGGTGCCGCGGTCGATCATCTCGTCGACGGTGCAGTCGAACGCCAGCGGCGCATCCGCCAGATGGCGTGCGCCAGTGGCCCCGGTCACCCAGTCGGCGCCATCGTAGCGTTCGAACCCACGCAGTCCGCCGAAGCCCGAAAACCGCTCGGCCACCGGCTGATGCACGGCACCAAGCGCCGACCAACCGAAGGCGCCGGTCTGTTTCAGCACAGGCCAGCTGGATGCGCTGCGGTTGATGCAGGCGAGTATCATCGGGGGTTCTGCCGTCAGGGAAACGCCCGATGTGACGACCAGACCGGTGGCCGCATCGTCGGTTCCGGTTGTGATCAGGCTGCACGCTCCGACAAAGCCGCGCATCGCGGCGCGAAAGGCCGCGGGCGCCGGAGCGTCACCGAGGTAAGGGGGGTTGGCAAGGTCGGGCATCGGTTGCTCCTGTCCGGATCGGTGTCGAGATAGAGCAGCACGTCGGCGCTTTCCAGCCTTTCCCGGCGTTTGGGGCGTTATCATAATGCCACGACACGGAAATATGCTGCGGGTGCAAGCGCGTCCCAGTTGCCCCGCATGGCGTTCTGTGGCAGGAAAGGTCAAGTGCAATCTAAACCGAGAAGTTCAGACATGAGCGATTTCGCCAGCCGCCGCGTGACGATGGTGGACACTCAGGTCCGGCCGTCGGACGTGACGAAGTTCCCGATCATCGCGGCGATGCTGGATATCCGTCGTGAAGTGTTCGTGCCTGACGCGCAGCGCGAGGCGGCGTATGTCGGGGAAAACGTCGATCTCGGCGGTGGCCGCGTGATGCTCGAGGCGCGCACCCTGGCCAAGTTGCTGGACGCGGCCGACCTGCAACCCGAAGAGCGCGTGCTGGATATCGGCTGCGCCTATGGCTATTCGTCGGCCGTGATCGCCCATCTGGCCGGTTCGGTCATCGCGGTCGAGTCCGATGCGGCGATGGCCGCCGAGGCGCGCCGCCGGTTGGCGGTCGAGGGTGTGGACAATGCCGCAGTGACCGAAGGTGCGCTGGATCGGGGAGCGGCCCACCACGGCCCTTTCGATGCGGTGATCGTGCAGGGCGGGGTCGAGATGATCCCGCAGGCGTTGCTGGACCAGACCCGGGAAGGCGGCCGGATTGCGGCGATCTTCATGGCGGGCGCGCTCGGCAAGGCCATGATCGGCTACAAGATTGACGGCCAGGTGACATGGCGTTTTGCCTTCAACGGCACTGCGCCGGTTCTGCCTGGATTCACGGCCACGCGCGGGTTCGTCCTGTAGCTTCGGCCAGACTGGGAACGGTCCGGCCATCCGGCCCGGCCTTGACGATGCAACGGGGTCCGTGCGACCCCGAAGAACAAAGGAAGCGGTTCACATGCGCAAGTTCTGGGGTGTCATGGCGGTCGGAGTGACCTTGTTTGCCGCCCCGGTGGCGCGGGCAGAGTCGCTCGCCGATGCGCTGATCGCGGCCTATCGCAATTCCAACCTGCTGGAGCAGAACGAGGCCGTCCTGCGCGCCGCCGATGAAGGCGTGGCACAGGCGGTGGCGGCGTTGCGCCCGGTGGTGCAATGGGCCGCGTCGGCGGATTGGGGTCGTAGCGGCAGCGATGCGGTCACGTTCACCTCGTCGCGCGATACCGGCTTTTCGTCGTCGCTGAGCCTGACGGCGTCGCTGACGGTGTTCGATTTTGGCCGCAACCGTCTGGGCATCGCGATTGCGGAACAGTCGGTTCGCGCCACCCGCCAGGCGCTGGTTGGGGTCGAGCAGAACGTGCTGCTGACGGCGGTGCAGGCCTACGTCAACGTCAGCCTGCAGGCGTCGATCGTGGCCTTGCGCGAATCCAACGTGCGCCTGATCACGCAGGAACTGCGTGCCACCACCGATCGCTTCGAAGTGGGCGAGGTGACCCGCACCGACGTGGCGCTTGCGCAGGCAGCGCTTGCGCAGGCGCGGTCCGGGCTTGCAGCCGCGCAGGGCGACTTCAACATCGCGCGCGAGGCTTACAAGGCGGCCACCGGCAAGTATCCGGGTCGGCTGGCCGGTCTGCCGGGCCTGCCTGCGACGGCGCCCAGCCTCGAGGCGGCGCGCGACGTGGCCTTGCGATCGCACCCCAACATCCTTCAGGCGCAGTTTCTGGTGAAGGTGGCCGACCTCCAGGTCGAGCTGGCCAAGGCGCAGATGGCACCGAGCATCAACGGCCAGGCTTCGCTCAGCGAGAATTCCAGCACCGATGCGAACGCGCTGGACAACCAGTCGCTGTCGCTGAACTTTAACCAGACCATCTATGCCGGTGGCGGGTTGGCATCGGGCGTGCGGCAAGCGATCGCGCAAAAGGATCAGCAGCGGGCCGGCCTGAACCAGTCGGTGGTGAACATCGATCAGCAGGTCGGTCAGGCCTGGGCGAACATTGCGGTGTCGCGGGCGTCGATCATCGCGGGGGATGAACAGATCCGTGCCGCGCAGGTGGCGTTCGACGGGGTTCGCGAAGAGGCGGCATTGGGCGCACGCACCACGCTCGACGTGCTCGACGCCGAACAGGATCTGCTCGATGCCCGCGCGTCGCGCCTGCAAGCCAACGCCAACCTGTATGTCAGCGTCTATCAGTTGCTGTCGGCAATGGGTCTGCTGACGGCGGATCACTTGCGTCTGGGCATCCCGACCTATGACGTGGACAGCTATTACCGCGCGGGGCGCAACGCGCCGGCCCATTCCGCGCAGGGCGCAAAGCTGGACCGCATCCTGAAAGCCATCGGCAACTGAGACCGGACGCGGCAGGCGCATCGGATGCGTCGGCCGATCCGGGCAATTCCTTGTCAGACGGTGTGGTTGGCGGTAGGGTGTTGAGATAATCGAACCAATCCCGGCGTCAAAGACCGGCAATCGAGGCGAGGATGTCTGAACCATTGAGCGCAGTCGAGATCGAGGACGTCCTGTCCTCCATTCGTCGTCTGGTGTCAGAGGATCTGCGACCGGCATCACGCGGCATGGGGCCGTCGGCCGCCGTGGCCGTGGCAGACGTGGCAAAACCGGCGCTGATCCTGACCCCGGCGTTGCGGGTGGTTCCGGATGCGCCTGGGCCGCATGGCGGGCTGGGGGTGGAACAGGTCTCGCCGCCGCCGCACGGCGAGCCTGTTCTGGATCAGGTCGCCCCGCCGCCGATCTGCGAGGTGGTGGCGTCCGTCGGCGCCGCCGTGCCCCCGCAGGAATGGGAGCCCGAGACCGGCGACGCCCCTGTCGCTGCATATCCGGTCTGGACCGAAGCGGCGTGGGATACGGTGGACGAACCCGCAGCCGTCGCGGCACCCGGGCCGGTCTTTGCCGATGACATGGCTTTCGTGACCCTGTCGGATACGATCGTACTCGAATCATCTGCGGGCGACGCGATGCATGCCGCGCCCGAAGAAAGCGCCGGCTGGGCGCAGGTGGACGAGGACGAGGCCGATCCCGTCCTGTTGCAGGCGCCGGGGGTTGTCGCACACGGGCCGGACGCAGAAGGGCCAGACGCAGAAGGGCCGGATGGCGACGCACCGGCTGGCGACGCACCGGGCGGAGACTGGGCCGACGATGCCATGGCGCAGCGGCCCGCACCGACCGAGGTGGACGCCGAATGGCTGTCGCGCGCCGAAGCCGAGGTGATCGCCGGGTTGGAGCAGCGGGAGGCTATGGCGCGCGGTGCGACAGTCGAGCCGCTGCCGGACGAGCCCGAGATGAGCTTTGACGAAGAGGCCTTGCGCGATCTGGTGCGCGATCTGATCCGGGAAGAGCTGCAAGGGCATCTGGGCGAACGGATCACCCGCAACATCCGCAAGCTGGTCCGGGCCGAGATTGCCCGCGCGCTGGCCGCAGCCGAGCTGACCTGACGCGGGGGCTGCCAGCGCCAGTCGCACTGGCGGGCCGACAAACCAAAAACGCGCCCTTTAGGGCGCGTTTTTCATGCGGCAGTGCAGTCTCGGATCAGGCGGCTTCGGCGTGATCCAGTTCGGCGGCGTGGCGGCGTTCGCTTTCTTCGCGCGACAGCGCGACGGACGTGCGAATCCCCTTGGAGACGAATTCCATCAGACCCTTGACCACCCGCTCGTTCGGGTCGATCCCGGCGCAGGACAGTACCTCGCGCCCATCGCGCGAGCGGGCCCAGCGGGCGATCTGGTCGGGTCCGTTGCCGTATTTCTTGTCATCGGCAATGGCATCATCCAACGCGGCCAGCACCACGGCGGCGAACAGCTTGCGGGCGCGTTGCCCCTGTTCGAAATTGAAGGCGGTGCTGTCAACGAACATTTCGTCCTCTTTCTTGCTCTTGTCATTTCGGCATTTGGTGGTTGTAACGATTTAGTCACGATTCGGGGTTTACGGTTTGGTATGTCCGTCATGCGTATAGCGCATGGGTAGGGTCTGTCACCTACTGTATCTCGTCGTCTTGTCAGGGTATGCTATCCTAGATATAGGTGCGGGCGATCATCCTTCAACCATTTGCCCAGGTTTTGACCAAATGCCCAAAATCAATGGAAACGAAATCAAGCCGGGCTTCATCCTGGAGCATGACGGCGGGCTGTGGGCGGCGGTCAAGGTCAGCCACGTCAAACCGGGCAAGGGCGGGGCTTTCGCGCAGGTTGAGCTGAAGAACCTGCGTGACGGGCGCAAGTTGAACGAACGCTTCCGCTCGGAAGACAAGGTGGAGCGGACCGAGCTTGAGAACAAGGACCAGCAGTTTCTGTATGAAACCGACGGTCGGTTGGTGTTCATGGATGCCGTGACGTACGAGCAGGTCGAGATCGACGCCGAGTTTCTGGGCGATCGCCGGCCCTTCCTGCAAGACGGCATGACAGCAACGGTGCAGTATTTCGGTGACGAGGCGCTGAACGTGACCTTGCCGCAGAAGGTGCGCTGCAAGGTCGTCGAAACCGAACCGGTGCAGAACGGGCAGACGGCGTCGAAAAGCTACAAGCCCGCGGTGCTGGAAAACGGCGTGCGCATCATGGTGCCGCCGTTCATCGGGCCGGATGAGGATATCATCGTGCACACCGAACTGATGGAATATTCCGAACGGGCCTGAGCGCAGGGCGGGGATCACCCGTGCAATGCGGTCTGGTTTGGCGGGGTGAAGCCCGCCCTACGCGACCGTGACGATCGCTTCCCCCGCCTGCATCGCCGCCCCGGCCCGGTCGTGGCGCAGATAGGCGATGGCGTAGCCCCCCGACTGGGTGAAGAGCGTGCCCGTCGGCTTGCCGTCCGCCGTGATCTCGGTCCCGACCGGGGCGCTGCCCGTGACCGCGACCCGGACCAGACCCTTGCGCAGTTCGGTCTTGTGTTTCATGCGCGCCGTCACCTCTTGCCCGACATAGCAGCCTTTGCGGAAATCGACGCCGTGCAGGCGTTCCAGCCCGGCCTCGAGGATGAAGGTGTCTGGCGTCAACTCGATCCCGGTTTCGGGGATGGTATGCGCGACGCGGATCGCATCCCAGTCGATGGTCGCCGGGCCGCCCGCGGTGCCATACTGCCGCCAGCCGAGCGCGGGGTGGCGGGGGTCGGGCAGCGCGCCTGCGGGGGCGTCGCCCAGACCGCGCGACACGAGCATATCGGTCGCGGTCAACTGCACGTCGGCGCGCAGGCGATACATCGACAGGCGTTGCAGGGTGGCGGGGGCGATCGGGCCCGGCAGGTCAAGAAGCAGCGCCGTGCCGGTGTTGGCGACAAAAAAATCCGCGAGGTATTTGCCCTGCGGGGTCAGCAGCGCGGTCCACACAAGGCCCGGTGCCCGTGCCAGCGGCAGGACATCGTTGGTCGTCAGGCCCTGAAGCCAGGTCAGGGCGTCATTGCCGGTCAGGGCCACGATCCGGCGGTCTGGGGCGGTTTCACCCGGCATGGCTCAGTCCTTGAATTGCAGGCGGTAAAGATCGGCGTAAAGCCCGCCGCGCGCAAGCAGGTCGTCGTGGCGGCCCTGATCGACCACCCGGCCCTGATCCATCACCACGATCTTGTCGGCATCGCGCACGGTCGACAGCCGGTGGGCGATGACGATGGTGGTGCGGCCCTGACCGAGCCGCGCCAGCGCCTCGGCCACCAGATGTTCGGACGCGGCGTCGAGCGCGCTGGTCGCTTCGTCCAACAGCAGCACGGGTGCGTCGCGCAGCAGCGCGCGGGCGATCGCGATGCGCTGGCGCTGCCCACCCGACAGCGCCGATCCGCGCGGCCCGGCCGGGGTATCGGCCCCGTGCGTCATCAGGGCGACAAATCCCGCGTTGGCGTCATCGAGCGCGCGGTGCAGGGCGGCGTCACTGGCCCCCTGCGCGCCCATGCGGACGTTGGTGGCGATGGGTTCGTCGAACAGCGCAGTGTCCTGCGTGACGACCGCGAACTGCCGGCGCAGCGCGGCAAGGTCGAGCGCGCGCAGGTCGGTGCCGCCCAGCGTGATCGTGCCCGCCGTCGGGTCTGCCATCCGCGTCAGCAGGTGGAACACCGTCGATTTGCCCGCGCCCGACGGGCCGACCAGCGCCGTGGTTTGCCCCGGTTCGGCTGTAAAGCTGGCGCCCTGCAACACCGGCGCGTCGCCGTAGGCAAAGTGCACGTCGTGCAGGGCCAAACCGTGGCTGGCAGGGATCGGGGCGGGATCGGCCGGGTTCAGCAGGCTTGTCTGCAGGTCCAGCACCGCGCGCATCCGTTCCAGACTGGCGCGGGCCTGCGCCCAGGCACCGCCGACCGAGCCAAGACGGCGCAAGGGTTCGAACACCAGTGCCATCGCGACGAAGAACGACATGAACTCGCCCAGCGTTTTCTCGCCGTCCATGATCTGCAGCCCGCCATAAAGCATGACGCCCGCGAACCCCAGTGCCGCCACCAGGTCAATCAGCGCGGGGATCGCGGCGGCCGACGTTTCCGACCGGAACTGCGCGCGCAGATAGCCGTCCTGCGCGCGGGCATAACGGGCGGATTCGTGCGCCTCGGACCCGGTCAGCTTGACGGTGGTGATGCCGTGGAACACCTCGTCAAGCCGCGTCGCAAGCAGCGCTGCCGCCTCGCGTGCCGCCTTGGCGGTGCGGCGGACGCGGTTTTGCAGGCGGGCCAGCGGCAGCACCAGCAAGGGCACGCCCACGACTGCGATCAGCGTCCAGCGCCAGTCGATCCAGAACGCGACCCCCAAGAGCGACACCAGCGCCACCACATCGCGCCCCAGCGCCGACAGGATGGGTGCCCAAAGCCCGCGCAAGGTGGCGGTGTCGCCGCGCACCCGCTCGATCAGCGCGCCGGGCGGGTTGGTCTGAAAGAACCCGAGGTCGAGCGTCATCACATGGCCCAGCAGACTGCGCTGCAGTTCGGCCGAAATCCGTTCGGCCTGCCGTGCGAGGATGACGCGCTGGCCAAAGCCCGCCAGCGCGCGGGTGCTGAACACCCCGGCGACGGCGATCGCGACGTAAAGCACGGCCCCCCGGTCGGTGCCCAGGAACACCCGGTCGAACATCGGGCGGATCAGGTATGACAGCAGCCCGGACGTGGCCCCTTCGATCGCCATCAGCGCCAGCGCCGCCAGCAATGCTCCCGTGCGGTGGCGCAGATGATCGCGCCACAGCCAGGCGATCAGGCCGCGGTCCGACGCGGGTTCGCCTACCATGGGCCGTCCTTGCCGCCGGCCTGCCAGCGTTTATAGGACGCCGTCAGTTCGGTGCGGTCATACTGGGTGGTGATCCAGTCGATCAGGCTGATCCCGGTGGCCGTATGCACCCGGCCGTAATAGCGCAGGAAATGGTCGAGGATCCCGGTGCGCCCGCTCGACAGGTGCATGTAGCGCATCGAAAGCTGCTCTTGCGCTTCGGCCAACGGGCGGCCTTCGACCCAGATCAGATACAGGGCCGCGGCGAGGCCGGTCCGGTCGGCCCCGGATTTGCAATGCAGCAGCATCGGCTTTTCCGCCGTGGTCAGCAGACGGTGCAATTCCAGCAGCATCGGCCGCTTGGGGGCCTGGCGGGCCGAAAAGCCGATGTCGTGCAGGGTCATGCCGAGCGCGGAGCAAGCCTCGCGCTCGAACAGCCAGAAGCTTTGATGCACCTCGCCACGCAGGTTGATCACGGTCTTGATGCCTTGGGCGGCGTGGCGCGCGAGGCGCGCAGGCGACGGCTGGTTCGACCGCCACACGCCGGGCGCGACCTTGGCGAGGTTTGTCCACCAGACCCGCAGGAAGGCGTGATCCGACAGCTGGAAATGCAGTTTGGCCGCGCGACGGGCGGCGGGTGTCGAAATGTCGGACCCGAAGCGGGAGGTGAGCCGGCCCTGATAGTCTTTCAGGCGCTGGTGGATCTGCCGGATCATGCGGACCTTGCGGGAACGGAGCGGAATGGGGGGGGCATAGCCGGAAAGGTGGGGTGCCACAAGCCGGGGCGCAAGGTTGACGCGGGCGGGCGGCGGGACTAGCCATGTTTGGCGCTATTGGAGATTGCACATGTCGCTTGGCTTTGGTCGTCAGTATCTTGCCATTCCCGGACCGTCCACCATGCCCGACCGGGTGTTGTCGGCGATGCACCGGGCGGGGCCGAACATCTATGCGGGACCGCTGCTGGACATGGTCGAAGGTCTGTGGCCGGACCTGAAGGCGGTGGCGCAGACCCGCCAGAACGTCGCGGCCTACATCGGCAACGGCCATGCGACGTGGGAGGCGGCAAACGCCAACCTGTTCTCGCGCGGCGACAAGGCCCTGGTGCTGGCGACGGGGCGGTTCGGTCACGGCTGGGCGGAAAGCGCACGGGCGATGGGGATCGACGTGGAGTTGCTGGACTTCGGCAAGTCAAGCGCGCCGGATTTCGGTCGTGTCGAGGCGGCGTTGCGCGCCGACCGCGAGGGCCGGATCAAGGCCGTTCTGACCACGCATGTCGATACAGCTAGCTCGGTTCGCACCTCGATCCCTGGCCTGCGGGCGGCGATGGATGTGGCTGGGCATGACGCGCTGCTGGCGGTGGACTGCATCGCCTCGCTCGGCTGTGACGAATACCGGATGGACGACTGGGGCGTCGATGTAACGGTTGCCGCCAGCCAGAAGGGGCTGATGACCCCGCCCGGCATGGGGTTCGTGTGGTTTTCCGATCAGGCCAAGGCGCGCTGTGCCGCGGCCGATCTGCGCACGCCCTACTGGGACTGGGGTCCGCGGTCGGGGGCGTCGGAGTTCTGGCAATACTGGGCCGGCACCGCGCCGACGCACCATCTTTTCGGTCTACGCGAGGCGCTGACGATGATCCTGCACGACGAAAGGCTGGAGGCGGTCTGGGCGCGGCACGAGGCGCTGGCGGGCGCGGTCTGGGCAGCGTTCGATGCGTGGTCGGCGGGCAACCCCGCGATCGGAATGAATGTGGCCGATCCCGCCGACCGCGGCCGGTCCGTGACAGCGGCGCGGATCGGCGCGCCGGATGCGACCCGGCTGCGCGAGTGGACCGAGTTCAAGGCCGGGGTGACGTTGGGCATCGGGCTCGGCATGGCCGACAGCAGCGATCCCGCCTACCACGGGTTTTTGCGCGTCGCGCACATGGGGCACTGCAACGCGCACATGACGCTGGGGGCGCTGGCGGTGATGGAGGCGGGGATGATCGGCCTTGGCATCGCGCATGGTCCGGGGGCGCTGGCGGCAGCGGCGGGCGTGATCGGGCGGGCGGCCTGAGGGCTGGAAGCCGGGGGTTTCACACCCCCGGACCCCCGTGGGATATTTTTGAACAGATGATGGGACGCTGGCAGGCTAGTTGGCGTTCTTGGCCAGCCAGTCGGTCATCCAGGTGATTTCGGCTTGCTGTGCGGAAATGACGCTTTCGGCGAACTGTCGCACCTCGGGGTCGGTGCCGTATTGCAGCACGATGCGGGCGGCGTCGACCGCGCCCTGATGATGCGGGATCATGCCGGTGATGAAATCGACATCCGGGTTGCCGGTATAGGGGATGTCCATCGTCTGGTGCATGGCGGCGCTGGCGGCACGAAAGGCTTCGGTGGCCGGCGAGTCTTCGGGGGATTGCGCGGCGGCGCCCGGCATCGCGTGGTGGGCGTGCGGATCGGCCGCAGGGGCGGTGGTCTGCCCGAAGGCCGGTGCGGCCATTGCGGACAGCACGGCAAGGGCAAGGATCGGGCGGAAGTGTCTAGATACCGACATGTATTAGCCTTTTCTTGATGCAATCATGTGACAGTTTGCCCGACGCGGTTGCAAGTCACGCTGTGGTGAGGCCCTGTCGGCATTCGGGTCTTTTCCAATGGGACCGGCAGGCGTATGGTTTTTGCAAAAGGGTTACAGTTGGGCAGGCAATGGGCGGCTTAGCGAACAGGCCGGTGATCGGGATCATCGGCAACAGTCATTCCTTGAACGACCGGTATGCGGTGCATGTCGGCGGGAAGATGAATTCGGACGCGATCGCGCAGGTGTCGGGCTGTCTGCCGCTGATCATTCCATGCGATCCCGCCTATGTCACCGTGCTCGAGTTGCTGGAGCTGTGCGACGGGTTTTTGCTGACCGGCGGCCGGCCGAACGTGCATCCGTCCGAATACGGCGAAGAGGAAACGCCGGCGCATGGGGCGTTCGATCGCTGCCGGGATGCGGTGACGCTGCCGCTGGTGCGCGCCTGCGTCGAGCGGGGCCAGCCCTTTCTTGGCATCTGCCGCGGCTTTCAGGAAATCAATGTGGCGCTTGGTGGCACGCTTTACCCCGAGATCCGCGATCTGCCGGGCCGGATGAACCACCGTATGCCGCCCGATGGCACGCTGGAGGAACAGTTCGCGCTGCGCCACGCGGTGCGGTTCACGCCGGGCGGCGTCTTTGCGCGGTTGATGGGGCGGGACGAGGTGATGACCAATACCCTGCACGGCCAGGGCATCGCGCGGCCGGCCGAGCGGATCGTGATCGACGGGCTGGCCCCGGACGGCACACCCGAGGCGAGCTATGTGCGCGGGGCGCCGGGCTTTACCCTGGCGGTGCAGTGGCATCCCGAGTGGAATGCCTGCGACGATCCGGTATCGCGCCCGCTGTTCGACGCGTTCGGCGACGCGGCGCGGGCCTGGGCCGGGCGCAATCAACCCGCGCAAACCCGCAAGATCGCCTGACCCGCCCCGGATCGCCGACCCGTCGTTGACCGCATCGCCGGTTGCCCCTAGACCCGCGCCAAACACGCTGCGGCGTCGAAAGGGGTTGGTTTGATGCACTGGGCGGACCTGCGTGCCGAAGTTCCGGGCTTGTTCGGTTTGGCGCTGCCGATCGTGGTCGGGCTGGCGGCCTCGACCTTGCTGGGTGTGACCGACAGCCTGATGCTGGCACCGCTTGGTCCGGTACCGCTTGCGGCGGTCGGACTGACGATGTCGGTCGCCATCATCGTGATCGCGGCGGTCTACGGGATGTTGTCGGCCCTGTCGGTGCGGATCGGCGCGGCCTACGGCGCGGGCGATCACCGGCGCATCCCGCTGCTGCTGCGTAACGGTCTGGCCCTGGGCGCGCTGGTGGGGGGGCTTGGTGCCGTGGCAATGGGGGCGGTATGGTTCACCCTGCCACTGCTGGGCCAGCCGCCCGAGGTTCTGGCCGCTATGCCCGCCTACTGGGCCTGCATCAGTTTGCTGATGATCCCGTTCGCGGTTCTGACGGTGTTCAAGTCGGCGTTCGAGGCGGTGGGGCGGCCGTGGCTTGGCACCGGGTTCGCGTTCGTGGCGGTGGGGGTGAACATTCCGCTGAATTACGCGCTGATCTGGGGCATCGGGCCGTTGCCGCAGTTGGGGCTGACCGGGGCGGGGGTCGCGTCGCTGCTGGCCGAGACGGTGGCGCTGGCGGTGGCGTGGATGTGGTGGGCGCGCGCGCCCGGCATGCGGCGGCTGCGGCTGCGCCGGCCGCTTTTGCGATCCGAGATGGTGGCGGCCTTCCGCGAGGGCGCGCCGCTGGGGGCGCTCTACATCGCCGAGACGGGGGCGATCGCGGTGGGCACCGTGCTGATCGGCATGTTCGGCACGCTGGCGCTGGCCGGCAATCAGGTTGCGATGTCGGTTGGCGGGTTGCTGTACATGGTGCCGCTGGGGGTGGCGGGGGCGGTGTCGATCCGGGTGGCGCAGGCCAAGGGGGCGGGGGCGTTGGGTCAGTTGCGCCCGATCGTGGGGGCGGCGCTGGTGATCGGCCTGTCGTGGCTGTCGGTGTCGGCGCTGGTGCTGGGGCTTTTCGGTGCCGGGATCGCGGCGTCGGTCACCGGTGATCCGGGCGTGATTGCGGTGGCGGCGGCGATCTTTGGCGTGTTTGCCATCAGCCAGATCGCCGACGGGGTGCAGTCGACCATGCTGGGCGCGCTGCGTGGCATGTCGGACACCGGATGGCCTGCGGGGGTGTCGATCATCGCCTATTGGTTCGTGGCGCTGCCGCTGGGGTGGGTCTATGCACACGCGCTGGGGTTCGGGCCGGCCGGGGTCTGGCTGGGCTTCGTGACTGCGCTGTTCGGCGCGGCGGCGGCGCTGGTGTGGCGGTTTCTGCGTCAAACGCGCCCGCAATTGCGCTAGATCAGCGAGGACTTTGCAAAATGCGGCGAGGTGCGGGTCTTTCGCAAGGGTATCGCACCATGACCATCCTGATCGCCTATGCCACGACTGACGGGCAGACCCGCAAGATAGCCCGGTTCTGCGCCGACCGTCTGGCGGTGCGCCACGCCGTCGAGCTTTTGAACCTTGACGATGCCGAGGGGTTGGAGCCGTCGCGGTTCACGGCGGCCATCCTCGCGGGATCGCTGCACATGCATGCTTTCCAAAAGGCGCTGACCGGATTTGCGCAGACCCACGCCGTGGCGCTGTCGACGATGCCGACGCTGTTTCTGGCGGTGTCGCTTTCGGCGGCGGGCGACGATGCGGACGATCACGCGGGCCTGCGCGCCTGCCACGCGGCTTTTGTCGCGCAGACCGGGTGGACGCCAGGAGTGACCCTGGATGTCGCGGGGGCGTTCCGGTTCGCCGAGTACGACTTCTTTCGGGCCTGGGTCATGAAGCGGATCGCGGCGGGCAAGGGGCAGCCTGTGGATGGACGCACCAACGCCGAATACACCGATTGGGTCGCGCTGGCCGCGGCGGTGGACCGTTGGGCGACCGACCTTGCCGTCGCCGGGGGGCTTGTTGGTGCGGCCGACCTCGGTGTAACTAAGGCCTAGGCGAGGCGTTCGGGGGGCAGGGCGATGCAACGGTCAACGATCAATCGGATCATGGCGGAAGCCGACGCGATGATCCGGCGGCATGGCTTTGTGCTGCCACCCTTTGCCTACTGGACACCTGCCGAATTCAAGGCGCGCGAGGATGCGCGGCGCATCGTGGACAGCCGGATGGGCTGGGACATCACCGACTACGGACAGGGCCGGTTCGATGCGATGGGGCTGTTCCTGTTCACCTTGCGCAACGGGCAACTTGCCGATCTGCAGCGCGGCGGCGGCATGTGCTATGCTGAAAAGCTGCTGATCTCGCGGCAGGATCAGCTATCGCCGATGCACACCCACGTTATCAAGGCCGAGGATATCATCAACCGCGGCGGCGCCACGCTGGTGGTCGAGTTGTACGGCTCGGACGATGCGGGGCGCTTTGCGCCAGACCGCGGCGGCCGGGTGCTGTGCGACGGGATCGCGCGGGCTTATGGGCCGGGAGAGAAGCTGCGGCTGGCACCTGGAGAAAGCGTCACGCTGATGCCCGGCGACTGGCACGCATTCTGGGGTGATGGCGGCGATGTGCTGATCGGAGAGGTCAGCACGGTAAATGACGATGTGACCGACAACGTCTTTCGCGAGCCGATCGGCCGGTTTGCCGAGATCGAAGAGGATGAGGCCCCGCTGCATCTGCTGGTCAGCGATTACGAGCGGTGGTTGAGCTGAGAGCACCGCGGGTTTAATCCCCCCCTAGCATTCCCACGGGACAGACGTTCTTCGCGGAAAACCCCCCACGAAGGTTTTCGTGTCGCTTATCACTCCGTGTGATACCGATCTCAACGTTATTGAGTTGCAAGCCTGTGCGAAAGCCAGGCGCGCAGCGCGGGGTCTTCGGCCAGGCCCAAGGCGCGGGTCAGGGCCTCATTGGCATCGGGGTCGCCCGCTCGGTGTAGCGCCTCGGCACGCAAGGCCCAGTAGGGCTGGAAGCTGTCGATCCCGGTCGTGCGGTCGAGCGTTTGCAACGCGGCGTGTGGCCCGTGCAGTTCCAGCGTGACGGCGGCGGCGGCGATGGTGCCGCCAGTGGTCGGGTGCATCCGGTTCAGCGCGGCGTGCAGCATTTCCAGTGCCATCCAGTTGGTGCGCCCGGTCTTTCGGCGTTCGGTGTGGACCGACTGGATCGCGGCCATCAACTGAAACCGCCCCAGACAATTGGCGCTGGCGGCGTCGGCCAGCAGCCGGTCGGCGCGCGCGATCAGCGTGGCATCCCACAGGGCGGTGTCCTGCTGCGACAGCGGCGTGTAGGCCGGACGGCGAGCCGGGGCGCGGGCGGTGGTGTAGAGGATGAGCGCCAGAAGCGCCTTGGGTTCGGGTTCGTGCGGGGTCAGGGTGATCAGCGTTTCTGCCAGATACTGCGCTTCGCCCGTCAGGTCGGCGCGGGCGGGGTCCGAACCCGGAACAGGCTCCCATCCAAGCGCGGCGGCGGCATGGATCGCCTCGAGCACGGCGGACAGCCGCGGGCCGATCTGGCCGGGGTCGGGAATGTCGAAGCCGACATTCAGCGCCCTGAGCCGCGCCTTGGCACGCGACAGGCGTTGGCCAAGCGCGCTGGCCGTCATCAGGAACGCGGGCGCGATGCGGTCGGCGGGCAGGCCGAGCACGGCTTGCAGCATCAGGGGCGTCTGGGTCGCTGCATCGACGGCGGGGTGGGTGCAGGCGAACATCAGGCCAAGGCGGTGGTCGGGGAAGGCGGGCATTTCGGCAGCCTCGGGCGGGTGGATCAGGTGCAAGGTGGGCAGCGCGTCCAGCGCGGTCCTTGCGCGGGACCGGGCGGCCCCGTGGTGGCGTTTGGCGACGGTCATCAGCCAGGCCTCGGGGCGGTCGGGGATGCCGGTGCGGGGCCAATGTTCCAGCGCCGTGCGGAAAGCGTCCGACAGGGCGTCCTCGGCGGCGGCCAGATCGCGGGTGCGCGCCGCGAGCAGTGACAGGAGGCGCGCATAGCTGGTGCGCGCCACCTGACCGGCGGTCTGGTGTTCGGCCCCGCGGCAGATGTCGGGGGACACGGGCGTCACCCCGGCATCTGCAGCACGGAGCGCACTTCGGTTGAGGCCGAAGACGACGAGGGCGCTTTGGCCGCCCAGTCGAGTGCGGTTTCCAGATCGGGCACGTCGATCACGAAAAAGCCGCCGAGCTGTTCCTTCACCTCGGCAAACGGGCCGTCCTGCACGGAACGTCCGGCAGGGCCGATGCGCACGGTGGTGGCGCTGTCGGGCGGCAGCAGGCCCGCGCCAGACACGAACACCCCCGCCTGGGCCAAGGTGGCCCCATAGGCCAACCAGCCCGCCCAGTACGGCCCGGCCTGTTCGGGATCCGACCGGCGGGCAAAGTCGGCGGCGGTTTCATAGCAAAGGATGGTGAATTGCATGGCCGTCTCCTTACATGCCGGGGGTGGGTTCGAGGCTGCGGATCTCGACCGCGCCGGCGGTGGCGGCAGGCAGCCTTGCGGCCCATTCCCGGGCGGTGGCCACGTCGGGCACGTCGATCTGGAAAAAGCCACCCAGCACCAGCGCGGCGGGATCAACCCGACCGAGCGTAGCGACCGGAACCGGCACCATCGCTGCACCGCCGCGCATCACGCCGGCTTCGGCGGCCTGCTGGCCCCACGCGGCATAGGCGTTCCAATACGCCATGCCGGCCTGCCCCGGGTCGGTGCGCAGGGCGATCTGGTCCGGGGTTTCGTGGATCAGCAGCACGAAAGGCTCGGCCAGCGCGGGGCCGGCCGACAGCAGGGCGAACAGAAAGGGGCGGATCATCACAGGCTCCATCACGACAGGCGCGGGCATCGCGTCCTTGCAGTGATGAGCGGCGGGTCCCGGCGATTTCGACAGGACCCGCAAGATTTTCTTACACCGGCGGCGGGGTGACCACGGCGGGCGGCGTGGGCAGCATGGTGGGCAGCGGCGGCGGGGTGAACGCGGCCGGGGCCGGGGTTGCGGGCGCGACCGGGTCCGTGGTGACCACAGGCGCAGACGCAACAGCCGGGGCGGCAGCGGTGACGGTTTTCTTCGGCGCGGGTGGCGGCAGGGTCAGGCCCTTGGGCACCTCGCCGCTGGCGGTCAGCACGATCACCTTCGCGCCGTCCGGCACGCGGTTGTAAAGGTCCATCACATCCTGGTTGATCATCCGGATGCAGCCCGACGACGCATTTCGGCCGATCGAGTTCCATTCCGGCGTGCCGTGGATGCGGTAGCCGTAATCGACGCCGTTGGTCGTAAGATACAATGCCCGCGCGCCCAGCGGGTTGGTCGGACCGCCCGGCTGGCCCTTTTCCCATTTGGCGAGTTCGGGCTTGCGCTCGATCATCTCTTTCGGCGGGGTCCACGTGGGCCACTGCTTGCGGTCGGTGATCAGAGCCTCGCCCGACCATTGGAAGCCCGCTGCGCCCACGGCGATGCCGTAGCGGATGGCGGTGTTCTTGCCGGTGACCAGAAAAAGGTGTTTGGCCGCCGGGTTGATCACGATGGTGCCGGGCGTCTGATCGGTGGGGTAATAGACCGTTTGGCGCTGGAACTCGGTCGGAACCTTTTCGACCGGCACGGCGGCGATCGGTATCGAGCCGTCCATCGTCGAGGCATAGACGCCCGTCGCGACCTGGTTTTCGGGCGGCTTGGCCAGACCCGCCTCGACCAGCGCGGGATCGGGCACGCAGGCCCCGATTGCAACGATCACAGAGGCCGACAGCAGAAAGGACAGCAAAGAGGTTCGCATGGGTACTTCATCCGAAAGGGGCCCGGCCGAACAGGGCGGGGGATTCTGTTGCGATCACGCTACCCCCCTCGTGACGATAGGTCAAAGGGCGGTCGGCGGGCTTGGCGGAAAGCTGTTCACGAAACTGTGCACGAACCGGCAGATCCGTGCCAAAAGGTTACAGTTTTGCCGCAACCGGCGATCAGGTCACGCGGGCGCGCTGCTTGAACTGCGGCTGGTCCCACAGCGCGCGGTCCATCACTTCAGCCAGGATCGCGATCGCGGCGTCCACCTCGGCCGTGCCGATGAACAGGGGTGTGAAGCCGAAGCGCAGGATGTCGGGCGCGCGGAAATCGCCGCTGACGCCGCGCGCGATCAGCGCCTGCATGATCGCATAGCCCTGCGGGTGGCGAAAGCTGACCTGGCTGCCGCGCTGCCCGTGGTCGCGCGGTGTGGCGAGGGTCAGGGTGGGGCAGGCAGCCTCGACCCCAGCGATGAAGCGGTCGGTCAGGGCCAGCGAGGCGGTGCGCAAATCGTTCAGGCTGACGGCATCCCAGATGTCGAGGGCGGCTTCCAGCGCGGCCAGTTGCAGCACGGGCGGTGTGCCGACGCGCATCCGCTCGATCCCCGCGCCGGGGCGATAGGACGGATCGAAGGCGAAGGGGGCTTCGTGCCCGAGCCAGCCCGACAGCGCCGGGCGCGCGGTGTCGGCGTGGCGCGGGGCGACGTAGATGAAGGCCGGGCCGCCGGGGCCGGAGTTGAGATACTTGTAGGTGCAGCCGACCGCGAAATCGGCGTTGCAGGCGGCCAGATGCACCGGAAACGCGCCGGCGGAATGGGCAAGATCCCAGACCGTCAGCGCACCCCGCGCCTGCGCGAGGGCGGTCAGCGCGGCCATGTCGTGCTTTCGCCCGGTGCGGTAATCGACCTCGGTGATCAGCGTGACCGCGACCGTTTCGTCGATGTGATCCGCGATCTCTTCGGGGTCGACGGTTTTCAGCGTGTAGCCTGCGCCCAATGTGCGGCACAGCCCCTCGGCCATGTAAAGGTCGGAGGGAAAGTTGCCGGTGTCCGACAGGATCACCCGGCGGGTCGGGTTCATTTCCAGCGCCGAGGCCAGCGCCTGATAGACCTTGATCGACAAGGTGTCGCCCATCACCACCGTGCCGGGTTCGGCCCCGATCAGGGAAGCAATGCGGTTGCCAACCTTCGAGGGCTGGTCCATCCACCCCGCGTTGTTCCAGCCGGTAACCAGCAACTGCCCCCATTCGTCGGTCACGGCTTGCGCCACGCGGGCGGCGGCGGCGCGGGGCAACGGGCCCAGCGAGTTGCCATCGAGGTAGACGATACCGTCGGGCAAGATGAACTGATGCTTTGTCGCGGAAAAGTCGGTGGGCATGAGGTGGCTCCTTTGGTGGCAAGCCTGCCCGTTGGCCGGGCCGCCTTCAAGGGGGCTTGCGCCTGCGGGGCGGGGTGGCACAGTGCGCCAAGGGGGGGGACACGCCGATGCTGCGATGGATGGACATGCCGCCAGTCTGGCTGGTGGGGGCGCTTACGGTGGTCTGGCTGATCGACCGCGCGGTGCCGTTCGGCCTTTTCGGGATTCTGGGCGTGTTCGGGCCGGTGCTGGTGGTGGCCGGTGCGGTGCTGGTCATCGGATCGGTGCTGCAGATGACGGCGCAGCGGACCACCTTCATTCCGAAGTCTGCCCCGGCGGCGCTGGTCACGACGGGCTTCTTTCGCCTGTGCCGCAATCCGATCTATCTGGGCGATGCGCTAGTGCTGGGCGGGCTGATCCTGTGGTGGGACGTGCCGCTGGCCCTGCCGGTGCTGGTCGCGTTCATCTGGGTGATAACAACGCGGTTCATCAAGGGCGAAGAGGCCGTGCTGCGGGCGGCGTTCGGCCCGGCTTTCGAGGACTGGGCGGCGCGGACCGGCCGGTGGCTGCCGCGGGGCTAAGGGTTTTTTCCGCATGGCGGCAAAGACGTGTTGAAATATTGTTGCGCGATGATATGGGTCGCAGGCTGACGGCAAGCTGGGGAGATGGCAGTGAAAATCGGGGCACTGAAGGAAATCTTTGCGGGCGAGAACCGGGTGGCGATGACGCCCGATTCGGCGCTCCAACTGGTGAAGCTGGGGCATTCGTGCTGCGTCGAGGCTGGGGCGGGGCTGAAGGCGGGGTTTTCGGACGCGCTTTACGCGGGTGCAGGCGTCGAGGTGCTGCCGGGTGCGGCCGCAGTGATCGCGGCGGCCGATGTGCTGGTCAAGGTGCGCGGGCCGGAAGCGGCCGAGGCCGAGCAGTTGCGCGAAGGGCAGACGCTGATCAGCTTTTTCTGGCCAGCGCAGAACCCGGAGTTGCTGGAGATTGCCAAGGCGCGTGGCGCGACCGTCGTCGCGATGGACATGGTTCCCCGGATCAGCCGCGCGCAGAAGATGGATGCGCTGTCGTCGATGGCAAACATCGCGGGCTATCGCGCGGTGATCGAGGCCGGGTCGAACTTTGGCCGGTTCTTCACGGGCCAGGTGACGGCGGCGGGCAAGGTGCCGCCAGCCAAGGTGCTGATCGTGGGCGCGGGCGTTGCCGGTCTGGCCGCGATCGGCACGTCGGTGTCGCTGGGTGCGATCGTCTACGCCTTTGACGTCCGCCCGGAAGTGGCCGAACAGATCGAGTCGATGGGCGCAAGCTTCGTCTTTCTGGAATTCGACGCCAGCGAATTGCCCGACGGTGCGGCCACGGGCGGCTACGCGGCCCCGTCGAGCCCGGCCTTCGCGGCCAAGCAGTTGGCAAAGTTCCGTGAACTGGCGCCCGACATCGACATCGTGATCACCACCGCGCTGATCCCCGGTCGGCCCGCGCCAAAGCTGTGGACAGCCGAAATGGTGGCGATGATGAAGCCGGGGTCGGTCGTTGTCGACCTCGCCGCCGAACGGGGCGGCAACTGCGATCTGACCGTGCCGGACCAGAAGATCGTCAGCGACAACGGCGTGACGATCGTGGGCTACACCGATTTCCCGAGCCGGATGGCGGCGCAGGCATCCACGCTTTATGCGACCAATATCCGCCACATGCTGACCGATCTTACGCCAAAGAAGGACGGTATCATCCACCACAACATGGAGGATGACGTCATCCGTGGCGCGACCGTGGCGAAGGGCGGCGAGATCACCTATCCGCCGCCTCCGCCGAAGATCGCGGCCATCGCGGCGGCGAAGCCGAAGCCGAAGGTCGTGGAACTGACACCTGCCGAAAAGCGAGAGCAGGAGGTTGCCGCGTTCAAGGCACAGACCCGCAACCAGGTCGTCCTTCTGGCGATTGGCGGCGGGCTGATGTTGCTGGCGGGGCTTTACACGCCGGCCAGCTTCATGTCGCACTTCATCGTGTTCGTGCTGTCGGTGTTCATCGGGTTCCAGGTGATCTGGAACGTGTCACACAGCTTGCACACGCCCTTGATGGCGGTGACCAACGCGATTTCGTCGATCATCATCCTGGGTGCGCTGATGCAGGTCGGCTCGGGGTCGTGGCTGGTAATTTTCCTCGCGGCCGCCTCTGTGTTCATGGCGGGGATCAACATTTTTGGTGGCTTCATGGTCACCCGGCGCATGCTCGCCATGTTCCAGAAGTCGTAAGGGGGCCGCGATGGATTACGGATTTACAACAGCGGCCTATGTGGTTGCAGCGGTTCTGTTCATTCTGTCGCTGGGCGGTTTGTCGGGACAGGAAAGCGCCAAGCGCGCGGTCTGGTACGGCATCGCGGGCATGGCGCTGGCGGTGGCCGCCACGCTGCTGGGGCCTGGGGCGGGCAACTGGGGCATCACCCTGGTGATGCTGGTTCTGGGCGGCGGGATCGGCTGGGCGGTGGCACAGCGCGTGCAGATGACCGAGATGCCGCAACTGGTGGCGGCGATGCACAGCCTCGTCGGTCTTGCGGCGGTGTTCATCGGGTTCAACACGCATATCGAGATGACGTCGGTGGCCGCAATGGCCGCAGAGGCGCGCACGACGCTGACGGGCTTTGCGGGAGTTATTGCGCACAAGTCCGGGGTCGAGATCTCGATCCTGCGGGTGGAAACTTTCCTTGGCGTGTTCATCGGCGCGGTAACCTTCACCGGGTCGGTCATCGCCTTTGGCAAGCTGGCGGGCAAAGTGGACGGCAAGGCCAAGAAACTGCCGGGCGGGCATCTGCTGAACGCGGGTGCGGCGGCGATCTCGCTTGTGCTGTTGCTGGTCTATCTGAACAACGGCTCGTCGCTGGCGCTCTTGGTGATGACGCTGGCCGCGTTCTTCATCGGCTATCACCTGATCATGGGAATCGGCGGGGCGGACATGCCGGTCGTCGTTTCCATGCTGAACAGCTATTCGGGTTGGGCGGCGGCGGCGATCGGGTTCTCGCTGTCGAACGACCTTTTGATCGTGGTCGGCGCGCTGGTGGGCTCGTCGGGTGCGATCCTGAGCTACATCATGTGCAAGGCGATGAACCGGTCGTTCATCTCGGTGATCCTTGGCGGGTTCGGCGGCACGGCAGGCCCGGCACAGGAGATCACTGGCGAGCAGATCGCGATTGATACCGAAGGCGTGGCGGCCGCGCTGAACGACGCCGACAGCATCATCATCATTCCGGGCTACGGCATGGCGGTGGCGCAGGCGCAGCAGTCGGTCAGCGAGTTGACCCGCAAGCTGCGCGCAAAGGGCAAGACCGTACGCTTTGCCATTCACCCCGTCGCGGGCCGTCTGCCCGGCCACATGAACGTTCTCTTGGCCGAGGCCAAGGTGCCCTACGACATCGTGCTGGAGATGGACGAGATCAACGAGGATTTCCCCACCACCGACGTGGCCATCGTGATCGGCTCGAACGACATCGTGAACCCGGCGGCGCAGGACGACCCGAACTCGCCCATCGCCGGCATGCCGGTGCTGGAATGCTGGAAGGCCAAACAGGTGTTCGTGTCGAAACGCGGGCAGGGGACGGGATATTCGGGCATCGAGAACCCGCTGTTCTTTAAGGAAAACACCCGGATGTTCTACGGTGATGCCAAGAAATCGCTGGACGCGCTGTTGCCCTTGATCGACTGAGCCAAAATTTTTTCCTCTGATGCGACGGAAGCGCCGGCAATTGGCGTATACTTCTGGCTCGCACTTATAAAAACGGAGGCAATCATGAAGGCAGCAGTTCGTATTTCAATGGCATTGGTGATGGCGTCGCTGGCAGCGCCGGCGATGGCGGATGGTGAATGGTGGCGGCCCGACCAGGTGGAAAACCGGATCGACCGGCGTGAAAGTGTGATCGACCGGCAGACCTACACCGGTCGTGGCGATGTGGTCGAGGATTTCTACGATGCGGCCGAAAGCGTGGCCGACCGGCGCGACGGCGTGGTTCTGCCGCGCTTTGACCGCCACGAGCGGCGCAGCACGCGCCGGATCATCGTCGCAGACTGACAACCGACAGGGGTGCAGGCCCCCGTGGTCCGAGCCGCCCGTTCGGCGGCTCGGCCTTACTTTTCGCCCGTTCGGTGCCGCCGCACCGGGCCGTGCGCCCGAATGGTTGGCGTCTGCACGCGGTTGCACGCGGGGCGGGCGATTTTGATTGTGAATCGGCGCGTTCCGACTTAGCCGCAGGGGATGTGAAAAGGAATGTCAGGCCGATGATCGAGGACCATCCCCAGCGCTATCCCTTGGTCAACGAACTGCACGCGCGCCCCTTTCCGGAACTGAAGGTGCCCTGCCACGCCGTTTACCTTGCGTTCAAGGAACCCAAGGATGCGGCCAACCGTGACAAGACGCTGGACCGGTCGCATCTGCTGGCCTTGCTCGGCCGCCATGTCTCGACGCAGCCGGCACCTGATGCCACGCATTTTTCGGCCGACCTCGGCAAGGCGGACCTGAAATGGGAAAGCCACACCGAATTCGTGACCTATTCTGCCTTCATCGCCGGCGTGTCGGACCGTCCCTTCGATCCGGCCGAGGCCGCAGTTTTCCCCGAAGACTGGCTGGCGCAGACGCCCGGCAAGCGGTTGGTGTCGCTGCTGATCCGTGTCGAACACATGCCGCTGGACGAGGCGGACATGCTGACCAAACTGGAAAACTGGTTCGTGCCCGAAAGCCTGGCGACGTCGCGCGTGGTCGACGGTGCGGCGGTGATCGCGGGGGATTTCCGGATCGATTCCGCGGGGCACATGCGGTTTGCGGTGTTCGTCAAGCCTGGCACCGGGCCGCGCCGGGTCGGGCGGATCGTGCAGCGGCTGACCGAGATCGAAACCTACCGCGCCATGTCGATGCTGGGCCTGATGCGCTCGCGACAGCTGACCGCGCGTCTGAATGCGCTCGACCCCAAGCTGTCGGCGCTGGTCAGCGGGCTGGACAGCGCGCAACCCTCGCCCGAGGCGGCGCTGCACGAGCTGCTGACGATCTCGGCCGAGCTTGAAAGCCTGGCTGTGCAGTTTTCTTTCCGGTTCGGGGCGACGGGCGCCTATGAGGCGATCGTCAACCAGCGGATCGAGGTGCTGCGCGAACAGCGCATCGAAGGTCGGCAGACCTTCGGCGAATTCATGATGCGCCGCTACGACCCCGCGATGCGCACGGTGAAATCCGCCGAAGGCCGGTTGCGCGGCATGGCCGAACGGGCGCAGCGCGCGGCCGAGCTGCTGCGCACCCGCGTCGATGTGGAACGCAGCGCGCAGAACCAGAAGCTGCTCGAATCGATGGACCGCCGGGCCGACCTGCAGTTGCGCCTGCAACGCACCGTCGAGGGACTGTCCACCGTCGCGATCAGCTATTACGCGGTCAACCTCGCAAGCTACGCCGCCTACCCGCTGACCGAACCGATGGGCTGGTCCAAGGGCCTGACGATGGCGGTGCTGACACCGGTCGTGCTGTTCGGCGTCTGGCTGATGGTGCGGCGCATCCGCAACCACCTCGACTGACGCCGCAGCCTCTGCCGGCGTGGCCCTTTCATCTTGGTTCAAATATCCCACGGGGGTGCGGGGGTGGGAAAACCCCCCGTGCGACAGTGTGTGCCAAAATCCGCGCCCCCAGCCGCACCGCCCCCCGGTGCGCGGGTCCAGCGCCTCGCGAAGCCCGACGCCGCTGTAGTTGACCG
>JANNNU010000223.1:0-22906 GCA_031398695.1 Paracoccaceae bacterium
TGAACTTGCCGTTCGGATCCCACCATTCGGCCGCCATCGCCTCGAACTTGGCAACTTCGATCGGATCGATGGTGGTCATGGCAGCGGCCCTCCGGTTTGCCCTGTAGCAGGGCGCAATTCATACGTTATATAGGTCGGTGATGGATCAGAGATCAGGCCAAAAGCGCGCAGTCGAATATCTTTACCCGCCCGTCGATCCCTTCGATCAACGCGTGATCGATATGGGCGACGGCCACCGCATCTATGTCGAACAGTGCGGCAACCCCCAAGGGGTGCCCGTTCTGGTGCTGCACGGCGGTCCGGGGGGCGCATGCAGCCCGGCGATGCGGCGCTATTTCGACCCGGCGATCTACCGCGTCGTGCTGTTCGATCAGCGCGGGTGCGGGCGTTCGCGGCCCCATGCCAGCGTGGTCAACAACACCACCTGGCATCTGGTCGCCGACATCGAGGTGATCCGCGAGTCGTTGGAGATCGACACCTTCATCTGCTTCGGCGGGTCGTGGGGCGCGACGCTGGCGCTGGTCTATGCCATCACCCACCCCGCCCGGGTCAGCCATCTGGTGCTGCGCGGCGTGTTCCTGTCGACCCGGGCGGAACTGGACTGGTTCTACGGCGGCGGCGCGGCGGCATTCTACCCCGACCTCTGGGCCCGCTTTGCCGGGCTGGTGCCGCAAGACGAACGCGACGATCTGATCGCAGCCTATCACCGGCGGCTGTTTTCAGGGCATCTGCCGGAAGAGACGAAAGCCGCAAGGGCTTGGGCCTCTTGGGAAAACGCGCTGGCGTCGGTGCATCACGACGGTCCGGTCGGCGAAAGCCCCGCCGAATATGCCCGCGCCTTTGCAAGGCTGGAAAACCACTATTTCACCAACGCGGGCTTTCTGGCGTGTGACGGCTGGATCGAACAGCAAAAGGCCCGCATCGCCCATATTCCGACGGTGATCGTGCAAGGCCGGTTCGACATGATCTGCCCGCCTGCCTCGGCCTGGCGGCTGGCGCAGGGGTGGGAGGCGTGTTCGGTCCGCCTGATCCCGCTGGCCGGACATGCCCTGTCCGAGCCTGGGATCTCCGAAGCGCTGGTGGCGGTGATGGACGGGTTGCGCGCCGCGACCCGGGCGTGACAGCGGGCGGCGGCGCGTTGACCCTTGCGTTGTGTGGGGGTCGGGCGTATATCGCGTAGAACAGCGGTTTCAGGGTCCAAACCTGAAGCTATCGATCCGCACAACGGGCCGCTGGCCCGTTTTTTGTTTTCCGGCGGCCGCCTGCCCCGTCTTCATGTTCTGGAACCCGAATGTCCGACCTGATCGCCAAAACCGCCATCGACCGTCGCCTGGCCGACATCGTCGGCCCCGTCATCGAGGGATTGGGGTTCGAACTGGTGCGCATCCGGCTGATGGGCGGGCGCACGCGGACGTTGCAGATCATGGCCGACCGTCCCGATGGCGGGATCGAGGTGGACGATTGCGCCACGATCTCGACCGCCGTTTCAGCCGTTCTGGACGTCGAGGACCCGGTGGAAGACAACTACATCCTCGAAGTGTCCTCGCCCGGCATCGACAGGCCGTTGACGAGGCTCAAGGATTTCGATGTCTGGGCCGACTACGAGGCACGGCTGGAAACCACCGAGTTGATCGACGGCCGCCGCCGCTTCAAGGGTGAACTCCGTGGCACCGAAGGCGACGAGGTGCTGATCGAGATCGAGGAGCCGACCGGCAAGGTCACCATCGGCCTCAAGTTCGACTGGCTGTCCGACGCCAAACTGATCCTGACCGACGACCTGATCGCCGAGATGTTGCGCCAGAAGAAGGCCAGCGGCGTGATCGACGAGACGCAGTTCGACGAGATTGAAACTTCGGAAGGGGATGAGGCAGAAGAGCCGGAAACCCCGCCCACCAAACACTGACCGGGAGTTAGACATGGCGATTACCTCTGCCAACCAGTTGGAACTGCTGCAAACCGCCGAGGCGGTAGCGCGGGAAAAGATGATCGAGCCCGAGCTGGTGATCCAGGCGATGGAAGACAGCCTCGCCCGCGCCGCCAAGTCGCGCTATGGCGCCGACATGGACATCCGCGTCAAGATCGACCGCAAGACCGGACGCGCCAGCTTTGCCCGCATCCGCACAGTCGTCGAGGATGACGCGGTCGAGAATCACCATGCGCAACTGACGGTCAAGCAAGCCAAGGACTACCTCGCCGAGCCGAAGCTGGGTGACGAGATCATCGACGAGGTTCCCCCCGTCGATCTGGGCCGCATCGCCGCGCAGTCGGCCAAGCAGGTGATCCTGCAAAAGGTTCGCGAGGCCGAGCGGGACCGGCAGTTCGAAGAATTCAAGGACCGCAAGGGCACGATCATCAACGGTGCCGTCAAGCGCGAGGAATACGGCAACATCATCGTCGATATCGGCCGCGGCGAGGCGATCCTGCGCCGCAACGAAAAGATCGGCCGCGAGGCTTACCGCCCCAACGACCGCATCCGCGCCTACATCAAGGACGTGCGGCGCGAGGCGCGCGGCCCGCAGGTGTTCTTGAGCCGCACCGATCCGCAGTTCATGGCCGAGCTCTTCAAGATGGAAGTGCCCGAAATCTATGACGGCATCATCGAGATCAAGGCCGTGGCCCGCGACCCCGGCAGCCGCGCCAAGATCGCGGTCATCAGCTATGACAACTCGATCGACCCCGTGGGTGCCTGCGTCGGTATGCGCGGCAGCCGGGTTCAGGCGGTGGTCAACGAGTTGCAGGGTGAAAAGATCGACATCATCCCGTGGAATCAGGATCAGGCGACGTTCCTGGTGAACGCATTGCAGCCGGCCGAGGTCAGCAAGGTCGTGATCGACGAGGAGTCGGGCAAGATCATCGTGGTCGTCCCGGACGAACAGCTGTCGCTCGCCATCGGTCGGCGCGGCCAGAACGTGCGTCTTGCCAGCCAGCTTACGGCGCTCGACATCGACATCATGACGGAATCCGACGAATCCGCCCGCCGTCAGGCCGAATTCACCGAACGCACCAAGCTGTTCGTCGACACGCTGGATATCGACGAGATGATGGCGCAGCTGCTGGTGTCGGAAGGCTTCACCAACCTTGAGGAAGTCGCCTACGTCGAGGTGGACGAACTGCTGTCGATCGACGGCTTCGACGAAGGCACGGCGGGTGAGTTGCAGGCCAGGGCCCGCGATTACCTCGAAGCGTCTAACATCAAGGCGATGGAGGCGGCGCGTGCGCTGGGTGTCGAGGACAGCTTGGTTGAATTCGAAGGCCTGACACCCCAGATGCTGGAAGCGCTGGCCAAGGACGGCATCAAGACGTTGGAAGACTTCGCAACCTGCGCCGACTGGGAACTGGCGGGTGGCTGGACCACGGTGAACGGGCAGCGCGTGAAGGATGAAGGCGTGCTCGAGAAATTCGACATGTCGCTGGAAGAGGCGCAGCATCTGGTGATGACCGCGCGGGTCATGCTGGGCTGGGTCGATCCGACCGAGTTGGCCGGGGCCGAAGAGCCCGCAGAAGAAGAGGAGGCCGAGGTGTAACCTCGGACCCCTTTGACGCGCGGCGGCAAGGACGATCAGCAGGACGACCCCGAACGCAAGTGCATCGTCACCGGCGACAGCGGACCCAAATCCGGACTGATCCGGTTTTGCGTCGGCCCCGAGTGTCAGGTGGTGCCCGACATTCTGGGCAAGCTGCCGGGGCGGGGCATGTATGTCTCGTCTGACAGGGCAGCCTTGACGAAGGCGGCGGCGAAAGGGCTTTTCAGCCGCGCCGCGCGTCAACCGGTCAAGGTGCCGCCGGATCTGGTGGAAACGGTCGAGTTTCTGTTGGTGCGGCGGGTGACAGACCTGATCTCGATGGCCCGCAAGGCCAACGGGGCGGTGATGGGCTATGAAAAGGTCAAGACCTGGCTCGCCGGTGGCAAGGCGCGGGTGCTGATCCAGGCCTCTGACGGCTCGGAACGAGGCAAGACCACGCTGCGCGCACCGGGCGGGCCAGAGACGCTGATCAACTGTCTGACCGCGCAGGAAATGGGTTTGTCCTTTGGCCGCGAACGTGCGATACACGCCGCGCTTGCCGCTGGTGGACTCACATCGCGTGTTGTAGAGGAAGCGGCAAGGCTGGCCGGGCTCCGTGACGGACCCGTTCAGCAATTGGGCGGTGCGACCGCCGAAAAGGATACGAAAGACGCATGACCGACACTGACGGCAAGAAACCCCTCGGCTTGGGTGGCGCACCCCGTTCCGGACAGGTGAAGCAAAGCTTCAGCCATGGCCGGACCAAAAGCGTGCTGGTCGAAACCAAACGCAAGCGCGTGGTGGTGCCGACGAAACCCGGCGCGCCGGGGGCAACGGGCGCAGGCACAGGCTCGCATCTGGGCGATCCGTCCAAGCGTCCTGCGGGGATTTCCGATGCGGAAATGGAACGCCGTCTGACCGCTTTGCGCGCCGCGAAGGCCCGCGAACTGGAAGACAGCGCGCGCCGCGCGGTCGAGGACAAGGCCCGCGAAGAGGAACGTCAGCGCAAGCGTGACGAAGCCGAAGCGCGCGAGAAGGAAGAGCGCGAACGCGAAGCCGCCGCCAAGGCCAAGCTGGTTGAAGAGGCGCGCGCCAAGGCCGAGGCCGAGATCAAGGCACAGCGCGAAGCCGACGCTGCCAAGCCCCAGACCACGTCGCGCGCAGCACAGCCGTCGTCCGCCCGGCCCGCTGCGGCTCCGGGGCAGGATGACGCGCGCGGACCGGCCGGGGCCAAGCCAGGCCTTCCGGCACCGCGCAAGACCGACCGCGAGCGCGACGACCGCGCCACCGACCGGGGCGTCAAGGCCAAGGGCGACGAAGGCCGCCGTGTCGGCAAGTTGACCCTGAACGACGCCCTCGCCGGCGAAGGCGGGCGCACGCGCAGCCTGGCCGCGATGAAGCGCAAGCAGGAAAAAGCCCGGCAAAAGGCGATGGGCTTCAACAAGCCCGAAAAGCAGGTCCGCGATGTGCAGCTGCCCGAAACCATCGTGGTGCAGGAACTTGCGAACCGGATGGCCGAACGCGCCGCCGACGTCGTGAAATCGCTCATGAAAATGGGCATGATGGTCACGATGAACCAGGCGATCGACGCCGACACCGCCGAACTGGTGATCGAGGAATTTGGCCACAAGGCCGTCCGTGTCTCGGACTCGGACGTCGAGCAGGTCATCGAAAAGGTCAAGGACACCGACGGCGACATGATGGTGCGCCCGCCGATCATCACGATCATGGGCCACGTCGACCACGGCAAGACCTCGCTTTTGGACGCTATCCGCCATGCCAATGTCGTCTCGGGCGAGGCGGGCGGGATCACCCAGCACATCGGTGCGTATCAGGTGACGACCGACGCCGGGGCCAAGCTGACCTTCCTCGACACGCCGGGCCACGCGGCCTTCACGTCGATGCGCTCGCGCGGGGCGCAGGTGACGGACATCGTGGTGCTGGTCGTGGCAGCCGATGATGCCGTCATGCCGCAGACGATCGAGGCAATCGCCCACGCCAAGGCGGCCAAGGTGCCATTGATCGTGGCGATCAACAAGATCGACAAGTATGACGCGAACCCGACCAAGGTGCGAACCGACCTGTTGCAGCACGACATCGTGGTGGAACAGATGTCGGGCGACGTGCAGGACGTCGAGGTGTCGGCCAAGACCGGTCAGGGGCTCGATGTCCTTCTGGAAGCCATCGCCTTGCAGGCCGAAATCCTGGAACTGCGCGCGAACCCGAACCGGGCGGCGTCCGGTGCCGTGATCGAGGCCAAGCTGGACGTGGGCCGTGGCCCGGTGGCGACCGTATTGGTGCAGAACGGCACCCTGCGCAAAGGCGACATCTTCGTCGTCGGCGAACAGTGGGGCAAGGTTCGCGCGCTGGTCAACGATCAGGGCGAGCGGATCGACGAGGCCGGTCCTTCGGTTCCGGTCGAGGTTCTGGGCCTTTCCGGCACGCCGTCGGCGGGCGATACGCTGAACGTCGTGGAAACCGAGGCGCAGGCACGCGAGATCGCCGACTACCGTGCCAAGACCACCAAGGACAAGCGCGCGGCCATCGGCGCTGCGACAACGCTGGAACAGCTGATGGCGAAAGCCAAAGCGGATCAGTCGGTTGCGGAATTGCCGATCTTGGTCAAGGCGGATGTACAGGGGTCGGCCGAGGCGATCGTGCAGGCGATGGAAAAGATCGGCAACGACGAAGTTCGGGTGCGGGTTCTGCATTCGGGTGTTGGCGCCATCACCGACTCCGACGTCAGCCTCGCGGATTCGAACAACGCGCCGATCATCGGCTTCAACGTGCGTGCCAACGCGTCGGCGCGTGCGACGGCCAACCAGAAGGGGGTCGAGATCCGCTATTACTCGATCATCTACGATCTGGTCGATGACATCAAAGCCGCCGCTTCGGGTCTGTTGAAGGCCGAGATCCGCGAAACGTTCATCGGCTACGCCACGATCAAAGAGGTGTTCAAGGTCACGGGCGTCGGCATGGTCGCTGGCTGCCTGGTCACCGAAGGCATCGCCCGCCGGTCCGCCGGGGTCCGCCTTCTGCGCGACAACGTCGTGATCCATGAAGGCACGCTGAAGACGCTGAAACGCTTCAAAGATGAGGTCAAGGACGTGATCTCGGGTCAGGAGTGCGGCATGGGCTTCGAGCGTTACGAAGACATCCGTCCGGGCGACGTGATCGAGATTTTCGAGCGGGAAGAGATCCAGCGCAAGCTGGCCTGATCTGCTCAGAACACAATGACGAAGGCCGGGCAGATCGCCCGGCCTTCGTCATTCTTTCACGAAACTCAATCGCCGCGTGTGGCCGAAACGGGGTATCCGACAAAGGTCTTTTCATCGACCTTGACCATGATCTTTCCGTTTGCCATCTGACCGACCAACAGGCCCTGGACAGATACGCAACTTCCCAATGAAATCGTCCGAAGCATAGGCTATTCCCCCCAATGTCCCTGCCTCACAAACATATCGCGAAACGTTAACAAAACCACCACATTTCTGCCACTTATGCAAAAATTCTTGGCGGTTTGGGAACCGATCGGCCAGAGCGTCCCGACGCTACAACAGGTCGCGCAATGTCGAAATAAGTGGCAGATCGGCCGGGGGCATCGGGTAGTTGCGCATCTTTTCCGGGCGAACCCACGCCAAACTCTGCCCTTCGCGCCCCTGCACCACCCCATCCCAGCGCCGGCACGCGAAAAGCGGCATCAGCAAATGAAACGTTTCATAGGAATGGCTGGCGAATGTCAGCGGGGCAAGACAACTTTTCCATGTGTCGATCCCCAACTCTTCGTGCAATTCGCGAATCAGGGCGGCCTCGGGGGTCTCGTCCGACTCAACCTTGCCCCCCGGAAATTCCCACAAGCCCGCCATGGATTTTCCTGGTGGCCGCTGCGCAAGCAGAACCCGCCCGTCCGGATCGATCAGGGCGGCCGCCGAAACAAGAACGATCTTCACGAACGGTAGTCGGCGTTGATTTCGATGTAGCGGGCGGTCAGATCGCACGTCCAGACCGATCGCGCGGCGCGACCGAGACCCAGATCGACGCCGATCACCAGTTCGGACCCCAACATGTAGCCCGCACCGTCTTCTTCGCGGTAGTCGGGGTTGCGCCAACCGTTCCGTGCGACCACGCTTTCGCCGAATTTTATCGTCAGCCGGTCCCGGTCCGCCTGCGCGCCCGATTTGCCGACCGCGGCGACGATCCGCCCCCAGTTCGGGTCCTGTCCCGCGATCGCCGTCTTGACGAGCGGCGAATTGGCGACCGAGAACGCCACCCGCGCCGCATCCTCGTCGCTCGCGGCTCCGGTCACCCTGATCTCGACAAACTTGGTGGCACCTTCACCATCGCGGATAACCTGGTGGGCCAGACTGGTCATCACGCCCTTCAGGGCCGCCTCGAACGCCTTGGCGACTGGTCCTTTCACCTCGGCCGCCGCCGATCGGCCCGTTGCAGCCATCAGCAGCGTGTCCGAGGTCGAGGTGTCGCTGTCTACCGTGATCGAATTGAACGTCGCGCCAACATTGCGGGCGACCATCTTCTGCAGGGTCGCCGCCGAAATTTTGGCGTCGGTAAACAGATAGACCAGCATCGTCGCCATGTCCGGCGCGATCATCCCCGAACCCTTTGCAATCCCGGCGATCTGGATCTCGCCGCCGTCGCCCTGCACGGTGGCGCAGGCCCCTTTCGGAAAGGTGTCGGTCGTCATCATCGCGTGGGCTGCCATTTCGATGGCGTCTTCCGACAGACCGGCCACCAGTGCCGGGATCTTGGCGGTGATCTTTTGGTACGGTAGCGGTTCGCCGATCACACCGGTCGACGAGGAAAACACACGGCTGACCGGCAGCCCCATCGCTTCGGCAACGCCTTCGGTCACCGCGGTGACCGCCGCATCACCCAACGCACCGGTGAACGCGTTCGAATTGCCCGAGTTGACGATGATCGCGGCACCGGCGCCCGCAGGCACCTTCATCGCCAGCTTGGTCTGGCAATCGCGCACGCAACCGGATCGGGTGGATGACCGGGTGAACACCCCCGCCATCGTGCTGCCGGGGGCCAGATGCACAAGCATGACGTCGCGGCGGTTGGCATAGCGCACGCCGGCCTCGACCGCCGCGAACGACACCCCTGCAATCCGCGGCAGGGCCGGAAAACTGGCAGGGGCCAGCGGCGAGACGGGCTTTGCGGCCTTGACGACGGCCACGGCCTTTGCAGGTTTTGCCCCCAGTTCAGCCCTGAGCATCTTGAGCTGCTTCTTGAGGACCTTCGCCTCGGCCTTCCAGTCCGTCTTCGCCATGATTCCCGTCCCTGCCGTTTTTTATTTGTCCAGCAAGGTTTCGTCGCGCAGCACGCTTGGGTCAATCCCGATCCCGGGTTTCTCGATCGTTGCGGCGTCGGACAGGCCCTTGATGTGCGCCTCGACCGCCTTCGACTCGATCTCACCCGCGAGTTCGTCGCGCAGATCATCGAGGCTCGGAACCGACGCGATGCGCGTTTCGGTCAGTTTGATCAGGTGCCAGCCGAAATCGGTCTGCACCGGGCCCTTCACCTCGCCCGCCGTCATTGTCACCACGGCGTCCTCGAATGGCTCGACCATCATGCCCAGCCCGAACCAGCCCAGATCGCCGCCGTTCTGCGCCGCACCGTCGGTCGAGTTGGACCGCGCCAGTTCGGCAAAATCGGCGCCTCCGTCGATCTGTGCCTTCAATTCGGCCGCCTTCGCCTCGCTGTCGACCAGGATGTGCGCGGCGTTGTATTCGGTCTGGGGGGCGGCATCCTTGAACCGCGCGTCGTATGCGGCCTGCAAGGCGTCGTCGGTCACGGCATCCTGCACCACGTCCTGCAACACCACCCCAGACAGATAGCCGCGCCGGTCGTTTTCCAGGGCGAGCATGTCGCGGCGCGCAATCTCGGGAATAGACTGCTCCAGCGTTTCCTGCTGCACCAGTTGTTCGAGGATGCCGTTGAACAGCACGTCATCGGGCAGCTGCTGGTATTGTTCCGGCAGGGTGGCGCGCAGGACGATCATGTGGCCCAGCGTGATCGCCTTGCCGTTGACCGTGGCGACGACGGTATCGGCGGTCGCATCGACGACGGTATCGGCCGGAGCGTCTTGCGCGGCCACGGGCAGCGCCAGCGTGGCCATGACGGCCAAGGCGGCCCAAAACTGGTTCTGTCGTCCCATATCACCCACTCCTGATCGGGCGGCCACAGCGCGCCACGTTGACACTTTCCGGCCGGTCCCTTACATCGCACCAGTCATGTGATACGGGGTCAGCCGACCTTTGCGGTCCTTCTAGGCAAGGCGGTGAGGACGGGCAAGGCCCCCACCCCACACGTTGATGTCAGCAACGGACGGATCGGATTGGATATGCTGGGTTTCGGGGCGCTGACGCGCAAGGTTTTCGGCACGCCGAACGACCGCAAGGTGAAATCGGTTCGCCCTTTGGTCGCCAAGATCAACGCGCTGGAGCCTGAATTCGCCGCCCTGTCCGATGACGGCATCAAAGCCAAGACCGCCGAGTTCCAGAAACGGGTGCAGGACGGTGGCGAAAGCCTGGACGCGCTGCTGCCCGAAGCCTTTGCCAACTGCCGCGAGGCCGCCAAGCGCGCCTTGGGCCTGCGCGCGTTCGACGTGCAGCTGAAGGGCGGGATCTTCCTGCATCAGGGCAACATCGCCGAGATGAAAACGGGCGAGGGCAAGACCTTGGTCGCGACCTTTCCGGCGTATCTGAACGCGCTGGCGGGCAAAGGCGTGCATATTGTCACCGTCAATGACTACTTGGTGCGCCGCGATGCCGATTGGATGGGCAAAATCTATGCTGCGCTCGGCATGACCACCGGCGTCGTCGTGCCGTATCAGGCCGACGCCGAAAAGCGCGCGGCCTACAAGGCCGACATCACCTATGCCACCAACAACGAGCTGGGCTTCGACTATCTGCGCGACAACATGAAATCGAGCCTCGAAGAGATGGCCCAACGCGGTCACTTCTTTGCCATCGTGGACGAGGTCGACAGCATCCTGATCGACGAGGCGCGCACGCCGCTGATCATCTCGGGGCCGAGCCAGGACCGCAGCGACCTGTATCAGAAGGTCGATCTGATCATCCCCGAACTGAACGAAACGCATTTCAAGCTGGACGAAAAGACCCGCAACGTCACCTACACAGAGGATGGCAACGAGTTTCTGGAGCAGCGCTTGCTCGCCGCAGGCATCCTGCCGGACGGCCAGTCGCTCTATGATCCCGAAAGCACCACGATCATCCACCACGTCACGCAAGCCCTTCGCGCACACAAGCTGTTCACCCGCGACCAGCAATACATCGTTCGGGACGACGAAGTGATGCTGATTGACGAATTTACCGGCCGGATGATGCGCGGCCGCCGCCTGTCGGACGGCCTGCATCAGGCGATCGAGGCCAAGGAACATGTCGCGATCCAGCCCGAAAACGTGACGCTGGCGAGCGTGACCTTCCAGAACTACTTCCGGCTTTACGACAAGCTGGCGGGCATGACCGGCACGGCCTCCACCGAAGCCGACGAATTCATGGAAATCTACAAGCTGGGCGTTGTCGAAGTGCCAACCAACCGCGTGGTCGCGCGGAAGGACGAACACGACGCCGTCTATCGTACGACGCGCGAAAAATACGAAGGCATCGTGAAAACGATCCAGGAGGCGACCGTGACCGGCCAGCCGATCCTGGTCGGGACCACCTCTATCGAGAAGTCTGAGGCTCTGTCGGCCTTGCTGACCGGCGCGGGTATTCCGCACAACGTGCTGAACGCGCGCCAGCATGAACAAGAGGCGCAGATTGTGGCCGACGCTGGCAAGTTGGGGGCGGTGACCATCGCCACCAACATGGCCGGTCGCGGCACCGACATCAAACTGGGCGGCAACGTCGAGTTCAAGGTCATGGAGGCGCTGGCCGCCCAACCCAACACCCACCCCGACGAGGTCCGTGCGCAGATCGAGGCGGCGCACAAGGCCGACGAGGATGCCGTCAAGGCCGCCGGCGGCCTGTTCGTGCTGGGCACCGAACGCCATGAATCGCGCCGCATCGACAACCAGCTGCGCGGCCGCTCGGGCCGGCAGGGCGATCCGGGCCGGTCGTCGTTCTTCCTCTCGCTGGAAGACGACCTGATGCGCATCTTCGGGTCCGAACGGCTGGACAAGGTGCTGTCGGGGCTCGGGATGAAGGAAGGCGAGGCGATCGTTCACCCTTGGGTCAACAAGTCGCTGGAACGCGCGCAGGCCAAGGTCGAGGGGCGCAACTTCGACATCCGCAAGCAGCTTCTGAAATTCGATGACGTGATGAACGACCAGCGCAAAGCGATCTTCGGCCAGCGCCGCGAGATCATGGAGGCCGAGGAGATCGGCGAGATCGCGCAGGACATGCGCCATCAGGTCGTCGAGGATCTGATCGACACCTATCTGCCGCCCAAGTCGTATTCCGAACAATGGAACGCGGCCGGCCTTTATGCTGCCGCCATCGAAAAGCTGGGGCTGGATGTGCCGGTGATGGAATGGGCGAAAGAGGAGGGCGTGGATCAGGCCGTGATGCAGCAACGGCTCATCGCCGCCTCCGATGCCTTGATGGCCGAAAAACAGACCGCCTTCGGCCCGGACACCATGCGCAACATCGAAAAGCAGGTCCTGTTACAGACCATCGACGGCAAGTGGCGCGAGCATCTGTTGCGGCTGGAACATCTGCGGTCGGTCGTGGGCTTTCGCGGCTATGCGCAGCGCGACCCGCTTAACGAATACAAGACCGAAAGCTTCACCCTGTTCGAGAACATGCTGAACTCGCTGCGCCAGGACGTGACGCAGAAGCTGGCGCTGCTGCGCCCGATCACCGCCGAAGAACAGCGCGCGATGATTGCGCAGTTGCAGGCCGAACAGCGCCCGGCCCCGGTGGCCGTGGCGGCTCCGTCGCCCGCGCCCGACGCGGTTCCGGCGCAGCCGCAGGCGACTTCCCGTGCCGGGTTCGACGAGGCCGATCCCGCCACCTGGGGTAATCCCGGTCGCAACGACGCCTGCCCCTGCGGATCGGGCGAAAAATTCAAGCATTGCCACGGTAGACTGGTGTGACTTGCGAAACCGGCGCCATGGGGCGTCGGATTTGCCCATGATGCTGGAAACATTCCCTGCTTTCGCCACCCTTTCGCCCCTTTTGGTTCTTAGTGACAAAGGCTTGAACGGTGGAGATAACGATGCCCCTTGCCCTCGGCGGACTGGATAAGCGCAGACTGGCCCGCGTTCTGGTGGTGGTGACCGTGGCGCTGGCCGCGGGGCATATGGTGCAGACGATGGCCGAACGAAAGTTGCAGGCTCAGGTTCGGATAGCCGCCGCCGCTGACGAGTCGCGGCCCAAAGAGATCGTCCAACTCGCCGCAACGAACGAGCAGCTGCCCGCGCCTGCCGCACCCAAGAGCCCGTTGCTCGCCGCGGCGGCGAGCGCGGCGACGGTCCTTCCCATCGCGGAACCCGCAGCAGAGGCCCCGGCAGAAGGGACCGCAGCGCCGGTGCCCGCCACCGATCCGGTCGCCACTGCTTCGGCTGTCGATGTTCCGGCTACCGAAACACCGGCTGCCAGCGATCCGGCTGCCACCGATCCGGCTGCCACCCCACCGGCGATCAACGCGTCGGCAGTCGCTGCCTTGCCTCCTGCAACGCCGACGGTCACCGCCGATGCCTGCCCGATCACGTTGGACGTGATGGCCGATCCGGGCGCGATGATCGGGATCACGCTGCTGGCGCCTTGCCATCCGTCCGAACGGGTCGTGTTGCGCCACGCCGGGCTTGCGATCACGGTCGCGACGACGGCAACGGGCTCGGCCTTCGTGACGGTGCCCGCGCTGGAAACCGACGCGCTGGTCGTGGTCCGTTTCGACGATGGCAGCGAAGCGTCGGCCAGCGTGACGGTCCCCGAACTAGCCACCTTGCGGCGCTTTGGCGTGCAATGGCAGAACGACGACGCGTTTCAGGTCTACGGGTTGGAAGGGATGACCACCATTTCAGCCACCAACGCAGGCACCGGACCGGCCGATGGCTTGCCGCTGGCGGGGGGCTTTCTGACCCGGCTGGGCGACGCGTCGGCCCTGACGCCGTTGCTGGCCGAGATCTACACCTATCCCGCCACCGGCATGGCCGACGTGGTCGTCGAGGCGGCCGTCACCGCCGCCACCTGCGGCCGCGAGATCTTGGGCGAAACCCTCGCGTCAGTTGCAGGTCGGGTGACGGTGACCGATTTGTCGCTGGTGATGCCCGATTGTAATGCCGTCGGCGACTTTCTGGTGTTGAATAATCTCGCGTCGGACCTGACACTCGCCGCTGCAAACTAGGACGCGGGCGGACGGCATATGCGATCAGACGGACGCGCGGCGATCTTCGCCGCGCTTGTGCTTTGCCTCGTTGCGCAGGCCTGTCCCGCGTCGGCGCAGGACGTCACGCTGACATCGCGCGATGGTTCTCTGGCGCTTTCGGGCGTGTTGCAGGGCTATGATGGCGAATTCTATCGCATCGAAACCGCATACGGCCCCCTGACCGTCGATGGGCAGGGCGTGATTTGCGACGGGCCGGCCTGCCCCGATCTGATCGCGCCCAAGGCGGTGATCCGGATCGTGGGGGCAGCCGATCCCGGCGCGGGGTTGCTTCCCCGGCTGATCGCAGCGTTCGCCCAAGCGCGCGGGCTGCGGTATGCTGCCGGCCAGCCCACCGTGATCACCGACCCGGCCACCGGGCAGGTGCTGGCCGAATTCAGTTTTGCCCCGATGGCGCCGGGCGATGCGCGCGCGGCCGCCAAGGCTGGTCGGGCCGAGCTGATCGTGGCGGCCGCGACCGAACCCGATTTCAGGTCACGCGCGCTGGCGTTGGACGCGCTGATCCCGATCGTCGCGCGCGACAATCCGCTGCCGCGCATCTCGACCGGCGATCTGGCGCGGGCGCTGGCGGGCGAGGTGACGAACTGGGCCCAGATCGGCGGTCCGGACATGCCGCTGGTCCTGCACGCATTGACGCCCGACAGTGATCTGCAGCAGGCCCTGTCGGCACGGCTGGGGCGCGACGCCGCCGCCACCGTGACGCACCCCGACCTTGCGACGCTGGCTGCCGCCGTGGCCCGCGACCCTTTTGCGCTTGCGATCACCGGCCAGGCAAGTGCCGGCGCGGCGCGGGCGCTGCCGCTGACCGACAGTTGCGGCTTTCCCCTGCTGCCGACGTCGCTGGCGGTGAAGTCCGAAGACTACCCGCTGTCGCTGCCGATCTACCTGCTGACCCCGCGCCGTCGCCTGCCGCTGGTCGCGCGCGAGTTTTTGGAATTTCTGGCCTCGCCACAGGCTGAACGCGCCGTGGCCGCAGCGGGTTACATCGACCGCAGCCCGGAACGCCAGCCGATGACCGCCGACGGGCTTCGCCTGATCAGCGCCATCAAGGGCGCGGGCGAGGAAACCACGCTGGCCGATCTGCAACGGCTGGCTGGCGTGATGGACGGGGCCGACCGGCTGTCGCTGACCTTCCGGTTTCAGGACGGGTCGAGCACGCTGGATGCGCACAGCCGCGACAACCTGACCGATCTGGCGCGGATGCTGGAAGCCGGGATGTTGCGGGATCAGACGCTGATCCTCGCGGGGTTTTCCGACGGGTCCGGGGCCGCCAGAACCAACCTCGATCTGTCGGAAAGCCGCGCGCAAGCCGTGCTGGCCGCGTTGAAAACGGCCGCTCCCGGTTTGACGGTGGCGCAACTGCCACAGGTGCAGGCCTTTGGCGAGGCGCTGCCGATGGCCTGTGACACGACCGCCCCGGGGCGACGTCTGAACCGGCGGGTCGAATTGTGGCTGAAACCGTTTTTCGCAATCGGGCCGTCTACAGATATCCCTGCGCCCTGAACGACAGTTCGCGTGACTTGCCGATGATCAGATGATCATGCAGCGTTAGGCCCAGAACGGTCGCCGCATCCTGCACCTGCGCGGTCATTGCGATGTCGCTGTCCGACGGGGTCGGGTCGCCCGACGGATGATTGTGCACGAGGATCAAGGCGCTGGCGTTCAGCTCCAGCGCGCGCTTGACCACCTCGCGCGGGTAGACCGGCACATGATCGACGGTGCCGCGCGCCTGTTCCTCGTCCGCGATCAGCACGTTCTTGCGGTCCAGATACAGGATGCGGAACTGTACGGTTTCGCGGTGTGCCATCGCGGTGTGGCAATAGTCGAGCAGCGCGTCCCATGACGACAGCACTGGCCGGTGCATGACCTTGGCGCGCATCAGCCGCTGCGACGCCGCCTCGACGATCTTAAGCTCTTGCACCACCGCATCACCGACGCCCTTGACCGCCGCCAGCCGGGCCGGCGCCGCCGAGATCACCCGGTTGAAATCCCCGAACGTATCGAGCAGCAGCCGCGCCAGTGGTTTCACGTCCTGCCGTGGAATGGCGCGAAACAGTACCAGCTCCAGCAGCTCGTAGTCCGGCATGGCCGCGGCCCCACCTTGCATGAACCGGCTGCGCAGCCGTTTGCGGTGGTCGGCGATATACGACGGCTGCTTGCCCGACGAAACCTGCGCCTCGTCGGCGTCGCCGTCGGGGGTGAAGAGCTGGGGCAGTTCGTGAAAGCCGGATTGTGCCATGTGTGCAGCCTGCCACGGATCGGTAAACCAACCGTTAACCGAGATACGCCCGCAGCGCCTGTGGCGGGTCGGCGAACAGCGCCTCGGTCTTGACCGGGGCCGCCGCGACGCCGTCGGCCACCAGCACCGCCAGATCGGCAAACCGTCGGGCGTCGACCGGGTCATGCGTGACCATCAGCACCGTCGCCGCGCGCGCCACTTCGGCCACCAGCGCCAGCAGGTCGGCCTTCAGCCCCGGGCCAAGCGCCGCAAACGGCTCGTCCAGCAGCAGTACCGGGCGCGCCTGCAGCAACACCCGCCCCAGGGCCGCCCTGCCCATCTGCCCGCCTGACAGCGCGCCGGGCTTGCGTGCGCCCATGCCCGCCAGCCCCAGCCGGTCGAGCACACCCGCCACTTGCGCATGCTGCGCCGTCGTCAGTCGCAGATCGGGCGACAGCGAAAGGCCAAGGTTCTGCGCAACCGTCAGATGCGCGAAGAGGTTCTGGTCCTGGAACAAAATGCTGACGGGCCGCGTCGCGGGCGGCAGCGGGCCGAGATCTTGCCCCTCCCACTCCACCCGTCCGGCGGCCAGCGGCACGAACCCGGCCAACGCGAGCAGCAGCGTCGATTTGCCCGCGCCCGACGGACCGATCAGCGCGACCTTCGCCCCCGCTGGCACTGACCAGTCCGCCGACAGCGCAAAGCCGCCCTGCACGATGCGCACCGCGTCAAACCTCAGCATGGCGTCCCCACCTGTCGCACAGCGCAAACAGCGCAAAACTGAGGCCGACCAGCAGCAGCGCCGCCGCGGCAGCCAGATCGGTGCGGTAACTGCCCATCAGCCGGCTGACGACCACCGGCAAAGTCGCGCCAGAATCGCTGGCAAACAACACGTTCACCCCGAGATCGCCCATCGACAGCGCCGCTGCCACCCCGGCCGCGAACCCCAGAACCCGACGCAAGCGGGGCAGGGTGACAAGCCGGAACGCGGACCAGCCCTTGATCCCCAGCGCCGCCTGCAAGCGGCCATAGTTGGCGTGCAGCGTGCGCGCCTCGGGCACGATCAGCCGATAGACGAAGGGCAGTGCCACGGACGCGTTGACCAGAACGGTCACCGGCAAAGCCAGTGTCTGCACGCGCACGACCGGATGCAGCAGCAAGAACAGCCCGGTGCCCAGCACCAGCCCCGATGTCGCCAGCGGCAGCATCGCGGCCAGGCCGACCCAGCGCACCGGCGTCAGCGCCAGCACCAGCCCCGCGATCACCGCCAGCCCGGCCGACACGCTTGCCACCGCCAGCGACCGCCCCGCCGCCGCCCAGACCGACGGCGGCAGATCGGCCAGCCCCGGCAGTCCGCGCAGCACGACAGCCCCCAGCGGCAGCAGCAGGAACAGCGCCGCCACGCCGATCCATCCCGCATCCACCGCCCGCCGCCACCCCACCGGCCCTGGCACCACGCAGCGGCGGTCCAGCCCCGCGCCAAAGCCCGCCGGCAGGCTGACCCGCCCGGCCACCGCGACCGCGCTGACGCACAGCGCCACCTGAACCACCGACAGCGCCGCCGCCCGCGCCAGATCGACGTCGAACAGCACCGCCTGATAGATCGCGAGTTCGATCGTCGTTGCCCCCGGCCCGCCGCCCAGCGTCAGCGCCACCGCAAAGCTCGACAGGCAGACCATGAAAACCACCAGCGCCGCCCCCGGCAGCACGGCCCGCAGCATGGGTCGTTCCAGATGCCGGATCACCGCCTGCGGCCCCATCCCGAGGCTTTGCGCCAGCCGAAACCGCTCGACCGGGATTGCCTGCCATCCGGCCAGCAGCATCCGCACGACCAGGGGCAGGTTCAAGAACACATGCGCCAGCAGAACACCCTGCACGCCGTAGATCGATACCGACGGCGGCCCAAGTTGAGGCTGCGGCACACCGTCGATCGACCGCACCGGCAGCAAGGACAGCAGGTCGTTGACCACCCCTTGCTGCCCGAACACGGCAATCAACCCCATGACCGCGACGATGACCGGCAGCAGGAACGGCGCACCCATCAGCACGATCACCGCCCCCCGCCCGACGAACCTGCGCCGCGCCAAAGCCCGCGCCACCGGCACGGCCAGCAGGCACGACAGCGCCGCCGACGCCGCCGCCTGCCACAGGGTGAACCACACCGCCTGCCCGTCCCCCGGCGCAAGCCGAGGCCACCCCCCGGCACGCAGGAACACCGCGGCGAGGGGCAGCAGAACCAGCGATGCGACCAGCACTGCGACCGGCACCGCACCCCTCGTTCCCGGCCCGCGGGCTATTGCGACAGGGCGCTGCGCCATTCCTCCACCGCCTCCACCCGCAGGGCTTCTGCCTCATCCTCGTTCAGGAACAACACCTTGGCGGGCAACGGCAGGTCGGCCCAGCCGGCGGGCCATTCCGCTGCCGGCAAGGCCGAGGGAAGCGACCAGTTGGCGGCAGGGATCACCTGCTGGAACGCCGGGGTCAGCACCCAGGCCATGAACGCATCCGCCAGTTCGTCCTGGTCGGTCGTGGCGATCTTGCCCACGGTTTCGGCCATGAAATAGTGCCCCTCCGGAAACAGGGCGGCTTTCTTGGTCGCGTCATTTTCTGCCATTAGGTGATAGGCGGGCGAGGTGGTGTAGCTCAGCACCATGTCGGCCTCGCCGCTGGTGAACAGGCCATAGCTTTCGGACCAGTCCTTGGTCACCGTCAGGATGTGCGGCGCAAGGTCGGCCCAGAACGCGGGGGCCTGATCGCCGTAGACCTGCTTGACCCACAACACCAGCGCGAGCCCCGAGATCGACGTGCGCGGGTCCTGGATCACCACGGTCACGCCATCGGGCAGGGTGCGCATCGCCTCCAGCGAGGTGGGCGGTTCGGCCATGCGGGTGGTGTCGTAGACGAAGGCGGTGTGGCCCCAGTTGAACGGCAGGAAGGTGTCGTCGGGCCAGGCGACCGGCAGGGTCAGAGCGCCAAGGTCCTGACCGTGCGGGGCAAAATAGCCGGTCGCCCGCGCGCGGGCCAGCACGTCGGTGGTCAGGCCGATCACCACGTCCGCCTCGGTCCGCCCGCCCTCCAGCAACAGGCGCGGCAGCAGGTTACCGGTCGAGAATTGCAGGTCGCAGGCGCAGAACGCCTCGAACCCCGTTTCAATCGCCGGTCCGGGACCCCATTCGGAGGTGAAGTAGTCGCCGGCATAGACAGTTAGCACTGGTGTTTGCGCCGCCGCAGACAGGGCAACGCAAGACAGACCAGCCGCAAGGAGTGTGGATTTCATCGTCATTCTCCAGTTGCGACGGGACAGGTCGGGCAGGAGAATTCGAAGACGAACCCATGCACCTTCCCTCCGCCGGTATGATCCGGTTCAGGTTCAACGGGTCCGCTTTCGCATCTCAGCCTTTTGGGCACCCCGAGGTATGCAGCAGAATACGAGCTGACGCGCCGGATGCAAGGGGGCGGGAGTGTCGCAGGTCAACCCATGGGAATCGCAGCGTTAACCGGGGGGTTTCGGCCCGGGGCAGGGTATGACGAGCGTGTGGTTCGCGTATGGCGGACGTATGGCAAAGCGCATGACGTGGGCGGGCGGGGCCGCGGTTAAGCTTTGGCCGCGAATCACGAGGATGCGGTGCCTTTGGCGCACGGGTGCCTGAAGTGTGGGGCACCAGACTGCGGGTGCTGCACGACGACCATTGCGTATCGTGCCGCTTTATCGCCGCGCGGGATTGGCCTATGCAGGCTGCCAAAGGGAGCCCCGTGCATGAGTTTCAACACCTTCGGCCATCTGTTTCGCGTCACCACCTGGGGGGAAAGCCATGGGCCGGCCATCGGGGCGGTGGTGGATGGATGTCCGCCGGGGGTGCGGCTGGGCGAGGCGGACCTTCAGCCGTGGCTCGACCGGCGCAAGCCGGGGCAGAACAAGTTCACCACGCAACGGCAGGAAGACGACGCGGTGCGCATCCTGTCGGGGGTGTTCGACGGCGTGACGACGGGCACGCCGATCGCGCTGGAGATCCAGAACACCGATCAGCGGTCCAAGGATTACGGGGCCATCGCGCAGGCATTCCGGCCCGGCCATGCCGATCTGACCTATCACCAGAAATACGGGGTGCGGGACTATCGCGGGGGCGGGCGGTCCTCGGCACGCGAGACGGCGAGCCGGGTAGCGGCGGGGGGTGTGGCGCGCGCGGTGCTGGCGGCGCTGGTGCCAGCGCTCAAGATCACGGGCTACATGGTGCAGATGGGGGTGCATGGCATCGACCGCACGCGGTTCGACGCGCGTGCCATCGACGCCAACCCGTTCTGGTGCCCGGACCCTGTCGCCGCGGCACAGTGGGAGAGGTATCTCGACGGGCTGCGCAAATCGCACGACTCGGTCGGCGCGGTGATCGAGGTGGTGGCGGAGGGCGTGCCCGCAGGCTTGGGCGCGCCGCTTTATGGCAAGCTCGACAGTGACCTTGCGGCAGCGATGATGTCGATCAACGCGGTCAAGGGCGTCGAGATCGGCGACGGCATGGCGGCGGCCGCGCTGACCGGCGTGCAGAACGCCGACGAGATGCGGATGGGACCGGGGGGAGTCGCGTTTCTGTCGAACCATGCCGGGGGCATTCTGGGAGGCATCAGTTCGGGTCAGCCGGTGGTCGTGCGGTTCGCGGTGAAGCCGACGTCGAGCATCCTTACCCCCCGACAGACGGTGAACGAGGATGGCGAGGAGATCGACCTGATCACCAAGGGCCGCCACGACCCCTGCGTCGGCATCCGGGCGGTGCCGGTAGGCGAAGCGATGATGGCTTGCGTGCTGCTCGACCATCTGCTGCGCGACCGCGGGCAGACGGCGGGCGCGCGGGGCGTCGTCGGCCCCTAGGGCGTCAGGGCCGGGGGCGCGACAACTGGACGGCCAGGATGCCGGCAGCGGCGATGGTGACCCCGGCCAGATCGAGGGCCGAGATGGTCTCGCCCAGCAGGATCGCGGCGATGGTCACCCCGAAGAACGGATTGAGGAAGTGGTAGGTCGAGGCGCGGATCGCGCCGATCCGCTTGACCAGCCAGAACCAGGTCAGCGTCGCGGCCAGTCCGGGGATGGCGATCTGATAAGCGAAGGCCGCGATCAGCGATGACGTCAGGCGGACGTCGTGCTGTTCGAAGAGCAGGGCAGGCAAGGCCAGGAGCGCTGCGCCGACCAGCATCTGCAGGCCGACGATCATCAACAGGTTGCCGCCGCCCGACGCGCCGCGCACCGACAGCGTGGCGACGGCAGCCGCGATGGCCCCCGCGACGCACAGCGCGACGCCTAGCGGATCGGCCACGCCCGTCAACCGCGCGCCCATGATCAGTGCCACGCCGGCAAACCCCGCCGCAAGGCCGGCCAGCCCCAGCGGGCCGGTCCGCTCGCCGGTAAAGGCAAACCCCAGCGCCGCCACGATCAGCGGCATCGCGGAGGCGATGATGGCTGACAGGGACGCCTCGTTCCACTGCATCGCGGTGAAGTTCAGCCCGAGATAAAGCGCGTTCTGGCACAGACCGAAGGTGATCACCGCCCGCGCCTGCCCGCCGCGCCAGCCACCCGCCAACGCCCAGGTCTGGCCCAGAGCGCGCGCCAGAGCGACCGCGATCAGCCCCAACAGCAAGAACCGCAGCGTCAACGCCGTCAGCGGCGGCGCGTCGGCCACGATGATGCGGGCGGTGGCAAAGGCCGACGACCACATCAGGGAAAAGGCGACACCCATCAGAATGGCGAGCGGATCGAATTTCATCGGGGCCTTTCTCGCTCGCATGAAAAAGGTCGCCCTTTTGGGGGCGACCTTCGGGTCGGATCGAGGCAGATGCAACCCTGCCCGCACCGTTTCAGGCGTTGACGCTGTCTTTCAGCGCCTTGGCGATCGCGAACTTCACCTGCTTGTCGGCGGCTTTGGTGACCTGCTCGCCGGTGGCGGGGTTGCGGACCAGACGTTCGGGGCGGGCGCGGCAGACGACCTTGCCGAGACCCGGCAGGGTGACCGCACCGCCGGCAGCGACTTCGCGGGCGACAACGGCGGCGATGGCGTCCATCGCGGCGGTGGCGGTTTTCTTGTCGGACCCCATGGCGTCGGCGACGGCGGCGACGAGTTGGGTCTTGGTCATCGGTTTGTTCATGTCACTGTTCCCGTTTCTTGGTTGCGCCGGGCTGGGTGCCGCTTGGCCGTCCAGAGGCGAATTTGACCGCTACACAAGGTTTTGGCGCGCAAATCAAGGGCTTTTCGCGCAACGCAGCGGCTTTGCGCGACGTTATGTCGACCCGGCGGCGCGCGGTCAGAGGAAGGCGGTTTCCTCGAAGCTGCGCAGTTTGCGGCTGTGGATGCGTTCGATCGGCATGTCGCGCAACCGCTCCATCGCGCGGATGCCGATCTGCAAATGGCGCGCGACTTGCGTCTTGTAGAATTCCGACGCCATGCCGGGCAGTTTCAATTCGCCGTGCAAGGGTTTGTCCGAAACGCACAAAAGCGTGCCGTAGGGGACGCGGAACCTGAAGCCGTTGGCGGCGATGGTGGCGCTTTCCATGTCGAGCGCGATGGCGCGCGATTGCGACAAACGCTGCACCGGGCCGGACTGGTCGCGCAGTTCCCAGTTGCGGTTGTCGATGGTGGCGACGGTGCCGGTGCGCATGATACGTTTCAGCTCGTAACCTTCCAGCTGCGTCACTTCTTCCACCGCATCTTCAAGCGCGATCTGGATTTCGGCCAGCGCCGGGATCGGCACCCAGATCGGCAGGTCGGCGTCCAGCACGTGATCCTCGCGCAGATAGGCGTGGGCGAGCACGAAATCGCCAAGGGATTGC
>JANNNU010000239.1:0-8812 GCA_031398695.1 Paracoccaceae bacterium
ATCATCCGCGACGCCACCTGAATCCCCGACCGCTGGATCGCCGACATCCGGCGGTTCAGCGCGATGATCGTCACCAGAAACACCAGCGCCGCCAGCAGCAGAGCCGTCGCGAACACCAGCAGCACGAAGATCACCGACCGGTAGCTTTGCAGCACCTCGGAAAAGCTGGTGCCAGACTGGGCGAGAATCTCCAGCAGCTTGATCTCGGCCCCTGCGGTCAGGTCGTCGTTTTAGACGAACAGACGTTCCACCCGGGCGTTGAAGGCGTTGGCATCCGGCAGGTTCAGGAACAGAAAAACCGCGGCCCCTAGAAGCACCAGCACGATGGCTGCAATCCCGCCCGCCACAACCCGGTTGCCCGCCCGCAGATTGTCAGTAGCGGAGGAAGTAGGCTCCGGCACTCGGTTTCCTTTCGTCCAGTCCTTCGGGGCCGAACGTGCCCAGCACATTCAGCAATGTCCAGCCGTCCTGCGCAAGGCGAGGCCCGAGTTCCCCCTCGGCCCCCCGCCGCGAACAGTTGCCATCCGACACTTGCGCCACACCGTAGTGCAGCCGCAGGGGTCTGTCCTGCTTGGCCTTGTAGTCGGCATAGCAATCGGCCGCCGCCGGGGTGGCCAAGGCCCATCCCGCGACAAGAACCCATGCAAGGCCTTTGAACAGGCGCGTCATCCGCACACTCCTTCGATCACGGTGCCATCTAGCGCGGGGTGTCGCGGATATTCAATATCGGACGGCCGCCGGGCGGATGATATGACATAGCGCGCCGGTGTTATTGCTTGGCCGGGGCGGTCGGGGCCAGGGTTGGTCCACACCGAACCCCGCTGACGCACAGGAAGCCATCCATGACCCCGCACAAGACCCGCGATCTGTTGATCTCCGACACGCTGGCCGAAACGCTGCATGTCCAGACCCGTCATGCTGCCGCGTCGTTCCCGCCGCTGCGGCGCTGGCTCGTGGCAGGGGTGATGGCGGTGTCGATGGTGATGACGCAGGCCGCGCCGGTGCGGGCGGACGACAACGACGAACTGGCGGCGGCCCTGGCGGCTCTGGCCTTGCTGGGCGTGATCCTCAGCCAATCCGACGACGACGACCGGGTCGACCACGACGACCGGCACCGCCCACCCCACGTCGCCCATCCCTATCCGTCGCGCGATGTCTGGATCCCCGCACGCTGCGCGATCACCGTCGAAGGGCGCGACCGGCGTGACACGGTGGTCTATGCCGAAGACTGCCTCGACCGCCATGACATTCATCGGTTGCCGCAGCGGTGCGCGCGCGAGATCCGCTACGACGGCAAGCGCGACTGGGTTTATGGCGCGGCCTGCCTGCGCGACGCAGGCTACCGGCTGCAAGACAACGACCGACTGCGTCACGACCGCCAAGACTGACCGGGCGTGACCGAACCGCGAGACCGGATGTCGCCCCCCGCGCGGCATCCGACACCGGAGGCGGGCGGCCCGAGCAGCGCCCGCCTCCACCCAACTCGGCTCTTTTGTCGGCCGCGCCGGGGCGCTACACCCGGCCATGGCCCGCATCCCGCCCGATTTCCATCGTGAAGCCGCCGCCCTCGCAGAGGGCGCGCGCTGGGTCGTGGGCGTCGACGAGGTCGGCCGCGGTCCGCTGGCCGGGCCGGTCCTCGCGGCGGCCGTCCGGCTCGACCCTGATCGCATTCCGGCCGGATTGGCGGACAGCAAGGCCCTGTCCGGTCTGCAGCGGGCCCGCATCGCCGCCGAAATCCACGCAACGGCAGAGGTGTGCGTCGCCCAAGCGACGGTCGAGGAAATCGACGCGCTGAACATCCTGCAGGCGTCGCTGCTGGCGATGCGCCGCGCCGTGGCGGGACTGTCACGCGCGGACGTCGCCCTGATCGACGGCAACCGCGTGCCGGCCGGCCTGCCGTGCCGCGCGCAGGCGTTCGTCAAGGGCGATGCCGTGTGCCTGTCGATCGCCGCGGCCTCGATCGTGGCCAAGGTGGCGCGCGATGCGCTCATGGTGGATTTGGCGCAACAACACCCCCCCTACGGTTGGGACGCCAACGCGGGCTATTCGACCAAGGCGCATTTGCAGGCCTTGCTAGATTTCGGGGTCACCCCTTGGCATAGGCGTTCGTTCCGCCCGGTGCACAACATATTGTATCAAGAAATTTAGTTAAGCCGTTGATTCAAAAAGAATTTGACGGCGAATCGCTCGAGGCCCATCCTGATCGCAACATAAGGGTGGCAAACACCTGTGGGGCAGAGGCGACAGATGGCTGTGAAAGCAAAGACCGACACGGGCGTGGCCCTGCCGCGCAACGTCATCCTGGATGGCGACTGCATCGAGGTGATGAATGGGCTGCCGGCGGGCAGCGTCGATCTGATCTTCGCCGACCCGCCCTACAATCTGCAACTGAAGGGCGATCTGCACCGCCCTGACAACAGCCTCGTCGACGCGGTGGACGATCATTGGGACCAGTTCGCCAGCTTCGCCGCCTATGACCGGTTCACCCAGGCGTGGCTGGCAGCAGCCAAGCGGCTGTTGAAGCCGAACGGCGCGATCTGGGTGATCGGGTCGTATCACAACATCTTCCGGCTCGGGGCGGCGCTGCAGGATCAGGGGTTCTGGCTGTTGAACGACGTGGTCTGGCGCAAGTCGAACCCCATGCCGAACTTCCGAGGCAAGCGGCTGACCAACGCGCATGAAACGCTGATCTGGGCGAGCCGGGACGAGGATGCGAAATACACCTTCAACTACGAGGCGCTGAAGGCGTTGAACGACGGGGTGCAGATGCGGTCGGACTGGGTGCTGCCGATATGCACCGGGCACGAACGGATCAAGGACGGCAACGGCGACAAGGCACATCCGACGCAGAAGCCCGAAAGCCTGCTGCACCGGGTGCTGGTGGCGACGACGCATCCGGGGGATGTGGTGCTGGACCCGTTCTTTGGCACCGGCACCACGGGTGCCGTGGCCAAGATGCTGGGCCGCGACTTCATCGGGATCGAGCGCGAGGCGGCCTACCGCATGGTCGCCGAAGAGCGGCTGGCGCGGGTGCGCCGGTTCGATCAGTCGGCGCTGGAAATCACCGGATCGAAGCGCAACGAGCCCCGCGTGCCCTTCGGCCAGGTGGTCGAACGCGGGATGCTGCGTCCGGGCGAGGTGCTGGTGGGCCTGCGCGACAAGACCGCTCGGGTGCGGGCGGACGGTACGCTGATCGCCGATGGCATCACCGGGTCGATTCATCAGGTCGGTGCCCATCTGGAAGGCGCACCCAGTTGCAACGGCTGGACCTACTGGCACTTCAAGCGCGACGGCAAGATGATCCCGATCGACATCCTGCGCCAGCAGATCCGCGCCGAGATGGAGGCCGATCAGGCCGGCCGACCGAATTGACGGTGCGCTGCGGCGCACTCTCCCCCCGACACCCGAACGCCAGTGCCGTTGTCCGCCTTCGGCACCGACTGCCCCGCCCTGCGCGTCAGGGTGGGGTTTTTTTGCCCGTCGACCGGTGGGTGCCCGGTCTTTGGTGCTGCCACTTTCGCATTGGCACAAATATCCCGCGGGGGGTCGTCTATTGTTGCGCCATTGGTCCGAGGACCAATGGACGACGGGGGGGTGTGAAACCCCCCGCTGCCGACGATGCAGTCAGCGCCCCAAGGGTGCCGGGTTCAGCGCCTTGTTGTAAGGGTGCCAGTCGGTGATGTCGGGGTAGTTCTGCCTCCGCCACGCCTTCACGCGGGGATTCATGATGTGCTTCCACAGCGGCGGTATCATCGCCGCCATCGACATCACCGGATAGCCGTGGGGCAGTTGCGGCGCCTGATCAGGCCCATAGGTCTGCAGCAGCGGAAACCGTCGGTCGGGTTTGTAATGATGGTCCGAGTGGCGTTGCAGGTTGATCAGCAGCCAGTTCGACGCCTTGTGCGTCGCATTCCACGAATGGCGCGGCAGGGTGTGTTCATACCTGCCGCCGCCCAGATGGCGTCGGGTCAGGCCATAGTGCTCGATGTAGTTCACCAGTTCCAGCTGCCAGATCGCGACGAAGGCCTGGAACACGAACAGGCCCAGCCCTTGCCAGCCGCCCAGCAGCAGCGCCAGCGCCAGCATCCCGCCTTGCAGCGCCGCATAGCGCCAGTAGGGGTTCGTGGCGTGCCACCACGGCAGGTCCTTGCGCGCCAGCATCGCGGCTTCGGCGTTGAAGGCGGACACGTGGCATTCGCGCAGCACGCGGGGAAAGAAACGGTGGAACCCTTCGTTATAGCGGGCCGTGACCGGGTCGCGCGGGGTGCCGACATGCAGGTGATGCACCCGCAGGTGTTCCGAACGGAAGTGGCTGTACAGCACCGACGCCAGCAAGAGGTCGGCCAGCCAGCGTTCCAGCTTCGATTTCTGGTGCATCAGCTCGTGGCTGTAGTTGATGCCGATGGTGCCCGAGATCACGCCCATGCCGAAGAACAGTCCGATCTTTTCGGCACCTCCAAGGTAATCGACGCGCGTGGCGAACCAGATCATTCCGAAAAGCAGCACGAACTGGATCGGAAACCACACCAGCGTGATCAGGCGATGCCAGTAGAGCCCGTCGTCCGGTGTGGCAGGGTCTGGATTCGCCGTCTCGTGGCCGATCAGCGCGTCGAGCACCGCAAACAGCGCCCAACTGTACAGCGGCAGCAAAAGAACCGTCCATCCACCCGCGCCCAGCGCCACCAGCGCAATCGGGATCGTGCCGAGCGACAGCCAGAACGGCAGCGCATCGGACAGGCGGGCGGGAGCAGGATCGGGCAGGTCGGTCATGTCCAAAGCTTATCGTGTTCGGCTGCGTTCTCAATGTGGCGGTTTGGCGGCTGGGTCAGGCACGGCGCGGCAAGATCGTGCGCCTTTCGCATCAGCGTGGTCAGATCGGTCGCCTTGACGGGCTGGAACGCTCCCCGAAGCGGCAGGGCGGTCGTCCGTGCGGCCTGCACCGTCAGGATCAGGTGGAAATGGGTGAAGGTGTGGCGCACCTCGCCCGCGGTGATCCAGTCGGCCTCGATCGGGGCCGCACCGCCCGCTCCGTCCCACCCATCGCCGGGCAGCCCCAGCGTACCGCCAAGCAGGCCTCGAGCAGGGCGCAGTTCCAGCAGCATCTGGCCATCGGGGCGGACGGCGGCCCAGACGATGCCGTGGCGGATGGGTTTCGCGGGTTTCGCGGTTTTTCGCGGCAGGTGCGCGGCCGTGCCGGCGGCTCGGGCGGCGCAGGGGGCGTAAAGCGGGCACAGCCCGCAGGCCGGGTTGCGGGGGGTGCAGATCGTCGCGCCAAGGTCCATGACGGCCTGGGCATAATCGCCCGGCCGATCCATCGGCGTATGGATTGCCGCCAGCGCGGTAAGCTCGGCCTTGGCGGCGGGCAACGGGGTGTGGATGTCGTGCAGGCGGGACATGACCCGCTCGACGTTGCCATCCACGACCGTGGCGGGTTGGTCGAACGCGATGGATGCCACCGCAGCCGCCGTATAGGCTCCGATGCCGGGCAGGCTGCGCAATCCGTCCAGTGTGCGGGGGAACTGGCCAGCGTGCTGGGTGGCCACGGCCCGCGCACAGGCCAGCAGGTTCCGCGCCCGGGCGTAATAGCCGAGCCCCGCCCATTCGGCCATCACCTGCGCATCCTCGGCCGCGGCCAGGGCCGTGACCGTCGGCCAGCGTTCGATGAACCGCACGAAGTAGGCGCGCACCGCGGCGACGGTGGTCTGTTGCAGCATCACCTCGGACAACCAGACGCGGTAGGGGTCGGGGCGCACCCCCGCTGCCCGGTCGGCAGGCGGGATGCGCCACGGCATCACCCGCGCATTGGCATCATACCACGCCAGCAGGGAGGCGCTCATCTGCCTGCCGTCTGATCCCGCCTCGCGCCCCTGCGGTGGCCCCTGCGGTGGCCCGTTCGCCAGCCCGGTCCCACGGCCCGCTCCCTGCCCGTTCACTCGATCGTCACGCAATCTTTATGCCCCGCGTCCCTGCAAAGCTCTGGCAGCGCCCGGCTTGCTGCGGGTAAGATAGCGAAACTCTTGCGTAGGACCAGATGGCCCGTTCCCCCTCGACCCCTTCCCGCAGCGCTGCGCCCAGCCCGAAACGGCGGATGCGCGGGTTCGAGCCTGCGGCGGGTCTGGTCAAGGAGCCGGTCCGCGCCGTGGGCGAGGCGCGCGGCTTTGCGGTGACGCGGCTCTTGACCGCCTGGCCAGAGATCGCCGGAGAGGCGCTGGCCAGCGTGACGCGGCCCGTCAAGTGCGGCTTCGGGCGCGAGGGGTTGGGCGCGTCGCTGACCTTGCTGGTGGCGTCCGCCCATGCGCCGATGGTGCAGATGGAACTGCCGCGCCTCAAGGATCGGGTGAACGCGGCCTATGGCTATGCGGCGATTTCGCGGATCGTGCTGACCCAGACGGCGGCCAGCGGTTTTGCCGAAGGTCAGGCGCAGTTTCTGGGGGCAGCGAAAGCCGCGCCCGCACCGTTTTCGATTTCGCCCGAAGCCGCTGCCGTGGCGGCACCCGTCAGGGACGAAGGCCTGCGCGCCGCGCTTGAATCGCTGGCGCAAAACATCTTAAACCGTCGCAAGACAACGGAAGGCAAAGCATCATGATCACCCGCAGACTGGTCCTCGGCACGTTTGGCCTGATGGCCGCAGCCTCGTTCGTGGCCCTGGGCCCGGTCGCGGCCCTCGCGCAGGACAGCGCCGCGCCCCCCGCGATCACGGATTTCGCGATCGGCCCCGAGGATGCCAAGGTCAAGATGATCGAGTATGCCTCGTTCACCTGCCCGCACTGCGCCGATTTTCATGCCAACGTGTTCAAGCAGTTGAAGACCGACTATGTCGACACCGGCAAGGTCCGGTTCGAATACCGCGAGGTCTATTTCGACCGGTATGGCCTGTGGGCGGGGATGCTGGCCCGTTGCGGCGGCGCGCCGCGCTATTTCGGGATCACCGACATCCTGTTTTCGACGCAGCGCGAGTGGGCGGCCTCGGACGATCCGAACGTGGTGGTCGAAAACCTGAAGAAGATCGGGCGTACCGCCGGGATGGATGACGCGACGCTGGACGCCTGCATGACCGACGGCCCGATGGCCGAAGCGATGGTGGCCCATTTCGAGACGAACTTCAAAGCTGACGGCATCGAAGGCACGCCAACGCTGATCATCAACGGCACCAAGCATTCTAACATGTCCTATGCCGACCTGAAGGTGATCCTCGACGCCGAACTGGCAGAATAGATGACGGCCCCGCTGGACGGCATCCGGGTGATCGAACTCGCCCGGATCCTGGCCGGACCGTGGGCGGGGCAGACGCTGGCCGACTTGGGCGCGGATGTGATCAAGGTCGAGGCCCCCGAAGGCGATGACACACGCCGCTGGGGCCCGCCGTTCGTCGAGCGGGATGGCGAGCGGTCGGCAGCGTATTTTCATGCGACCAATCGGGGCAAGCGGTCGGTTGTTGCGGATTTCACCACCGAAGAAGGGCAGGCACTGGTGCGCAGGCTGGTGGCCGGTGCCGACGTGGTGATCGAGAACTTCAAGGTCGGGGGCCTCGCGAAATACGGTCTGGATTACACGGCGTTGTCGGCGGTGAACCCGCGCGTGGTCTATTGTTCGATCACGGGCTTCGGGCAGAACGGACCCTATGCCCATCGCGCGGGCTATGATTTCATCATTCAGGGCATGGCAGGCCTGATGAGCGTGACCGGGCCTGCGGATGGGCAGCCGCAAAAGGTCGGCGTCGCGGTGACCGATGTGTTCACTGGGGTTTACGCAGCGACGGCGATTCTTGCCGCACTCGTGCAGCGCGGGCGCACGGGCCACGGGCAGCACATCGACATGGCGCTGATGGATGTGGCGACGGGGATCATGGCCAATCAGGCGATGAACTACCTGGCCACCGGGGTCGCACCCCGGCAAATGGGAAACGCACACCCCAATCTTGCCCCCTATGCCGTCTTCGATTGTTCGGATGGCTGGATTATCCTCGCGACCGGGAATGACGGGCAGTTTCGCAAGCTTTGCACGGTGCTGGGGTTGCAGGCGCTTGGCATGGCGCCCGCCTATGCGACCAACGCCGACCGGGTCGCCAACCGTGCGGCGCTGACAGGCGACCTGACGGCGGCGACGCGGACATGGACGAAAAATGCCCTGCTGGAGGCCTGCGAAGCGGCAGGCGTGCCTGCGGGCCCGATCAACGATCTGGCCGAGGTGTTTTCTGACCCGCAAGTCATCGCGCGGGGCCATGCAGATTGCACCGGGTGGCGTGCCGGGCGTGCGGTCACCGATGACGTTTTCGGGGGCGGAACTGGCCCTGGATCGTCCCGCACCGACGCTGGGACAGGACGACTAGTTTGCCGGCCCCGGCCCGCTGACTGTCAAACAAAGCGCGCCAGGCCGCACCCGATGCATCGGTGAATAAGTCATGACGGAACCAACTGGGCTTTGGCGCGTTGACTGTTGTGGGCGGCGATCATGCGCCGCCAGAACAGGAGACAGGATGACCAGATTTCTTTTGATAGTGCCATTGGTGGGCTTGGTTGCCGCCTGCGACCCTTTGCAGCAGAGCCAATTGGCCGGCACGGTCGGCGGCGCAGCCATCGGTGCCTTGGCGACGCCGAACGATCCCGAGAAGGGCGCCCTGATTGGCGGCGCGATCGGATTGGCGGCCGGCAGCTTTATCGGCTACAACGCCAGCGGCCAATGCGTCTATCAGCGCCAGGACGGCAGCCGCTATACCGCCGCGTGCTGATCTGATCACGGCCCGGCGTTGGCAACACTGACCGGGCCGCGATAATTCTGTGCCTTCGAACGGCGTTCAGTCTTGCTGGATTGC
>JANNNU010000020.1:0-12729 GCA_031398695.1 Paracoccaceae bacterium
AGGTATGTAAACCGACCATCCGGATAGATCGTGATGATCCGCAGTTGCGGGTTGGACAGCAGACACTCCACCGCGCCGGACGCGTCGCGCCGGATCGCAGTGTCGTTGCCGATACGGCAGACGGTCTCTTCCAACGTGATGGCGAGGACGAGCGGCGATGCGCGGCACACCATCGCCTCGGCCGACACCGGCATCACGGCAACGCTGCCGCAGAGGAGGATTTGGCGCATCGCGGGTCTCCTTGTGCACGGCGGAATTAGCCCGCGTTGCACAAGGATCAAGCCATCGCGGGCCCGTTCACTGATCCAGGAAAGACCGCAGCTTGCGCGACCGGCTGGGGTGTTTCAGCTTGCGCAGGGCCTTTGCCTCGATCTGGCGGATGCGTTCTCGGGTGACGCTGAACTGCTGGCCGACTTCCTCGAGCGTGTGGTCGGTGTTCATCCCGATGCCGAAGCGCATGCGCAGAACGCGTTCCTCGCGCGGGGTGAGCGAGGCCAGAACGCGGGTCGTGGTTTCCTTCAGGTTTTCCTGAATTGCGCTGTCGAGCGGCAGGATCGCGTTCTTGTCCTCGATGAAGTCGCCAAGCTGGCTGTCTTCCTCGTCCCCGATCGGGGTTTCAAGGCTGATCGGCTCCTTGGCGATCTTCATCACCTTGCGGACCTTTTCCAGCGGCATTTGCAGCTTTTCGGCCAATTCCTCGGGTGTCGGTTCGCGTCCGATCTCGTGCAGCATCTGGCGGCCGGTGCGGACCAGCTTGTTGATCGTTTCGATCATGTGCACCGGGATACGGATCGTGCGGGCCTGATCGGCGATGGAACGGGTGATCGCCTGGCGGATCCACCACGTCGCGTAGGTCGAGAACTTGTAGCCCCGGCGGTACTCGAACTTGTCGACTGCCTTCATCAGGCCGATGTTGCCTTCCTGGATCAGGTCAAGAAATTGCAGACCCCGGTTGGTATATTTCTTGGCAATCGAGATCACCAGACGCAGGTTGGCCTCGACCATCTCCTTCTTGGCCTGCCGGGCTTCTTTCTCGCCCTTCTGCACCTGGTTCACGATGCGGCGGAATTCGCTGATGTCGACGCCGATGTACTGGCCGACCTGCGCCATTTCGGTGCGAAGGTCTTCGACCTTGTCGCGGGATTTCTCCATCAGCTGCTGCCAGCCGCGGCCCGATTTGGCGGCCATGCGGTCGCCCCAGTTGGGATCGAGCTCGTAGCCCTGATATTCGTCGATGAATTCGCGGCGGTTGATCCGGGCGGCATCGGCCAGCTTTACCATGCCCGAGTTGATCGCCATGATCTTGCGGTTGATGCCGTAAAGCTGGTCGATCAGCGCTTCGATCCGGTTGTTGTGCAGGTGCAACTCGTTGACCAGCGTAACGATTTCCGAGCGCAGTTTCTGATACGATGCCTCGTCCACCGCCGAGAACCGGCTGGCGGAGTTCATCGTGGCATGCATCCGGCGGTCCTGCATCTCGGCCAGCGTGACATAGTCGCGCGCCACGAGATCCAGCGTTTCCAGCACCTTGGGCTTCAGCGCCGCTTCCATCGCGGCCAGCGACAGAGCCTGGCCCTCGTCTTCCTCGTCATCATCGTCGACGCGCGACAGCGGGTTGCCGTCGGCGTCCATCTCGGGCTCGGCCTCGCGGCGTGGGGCGGCGGAGGCCACATCGACGCCTTCAAGGTCGCCGACCATCTCGTCTTCGCCATCGAGGCTGCGGCCGAAGGTGGCCTCGAGGTCGATCACGTCGCGCAGCAGAATGTCTTCCGACAACAGTTCGTCGCGCCAGATGGTGATCGCCTGAAAGGTCAGCGGGCTTTCGCACAGGCCCAGGATCATCGTGTTGCGGCCCGCCTCGATCCGCTTGGCGATGGCGATCTCGCCCTCGCGCGACAGCAACTCGACGCTGCCCATTTCGCGCAAATACATCCGGACCGGGTCGTCGGTGCGGTCCAAGGCTTCGGTGGTGGAGCCCACCACGGCCACTTCGCGAGAGGTGGACGTACTTTCCACCAGATCGCCGCCGGTCTCGGCACCCTCATCCGCCTCGTCGTTCTCGATGATGTTGATGCCCATTTCGGACAGCATCGACATCACATCCTCGATCTGTTCGGACGACACCTGTTCGGGCGGCAGCACCGTGTTCAGCTGGTCGTAGGTGATATACCCACGCTCGCGGGCGTCGGCGATCATCTTCTTGACCGCCGCCTGGCTCATGTCGAGCGAGACATCGGCCTCTTCGCCTTCTGGTTTGCCGTCGTCGGTGTCTTTGAGGGCCATGGGGTCTCCTGAGCGCGAATCGGGGGCCGTGATTCGCATAGATAGCGCGAATCAGAGGGAACTTTCAGTGGGGTCAGTACTTTTTCTTTTCCCAGATGCGGGAATCGATCAGATGTTGCAGGTGATTCGACAGGGCGGTGCGGTCTTCGCCCAGGTCGGGGGAATCGGCGCGCGACGGTTTGTCGGCGCGGTGGCGGGCGGCGGCGGATTGCGCGAGCCGCCAGGTGAGGCCTTCATCCGGCAAGTGTTCCATGTCTTCGACGGCCTCCTCGATTTCGCGGCGCGCGCCACGGCAGGCGTCGAGCTTGGCGAGTTCTTCGGCGAGGCACAGGGTGGCAAGGTCGGTGTCTGCCGCATTGCGGACCGGGGGTGCAATCAGAACGTGGGGTTGCGACAGCAGGGCGTCAAGGGCTGCGGGCGCGGCAGCCTGGATCAGGCCGGGCAGGTCCGCTTCCTCGGCATGGGTCAGGAGCAGGGTGCGCAGCGTGATGTGATCGGTGCCGGTGAAATCGATCCGTTCGAGCGCGGTCAGAAACCGGGGCACGAGGACCGGGTGGGTGATCAGGGTGGCGAGGATCACCGCCTCGCGCAGGGTTTCCTCGACCGGGCCTGCGGCCTGCGCCAGAAGCGATCCCTTCGTGGCAGGCGTCGCATTTTCGGGTGGCGGTACGTAGGGGCCCTTGCCGCGCGGTTTGAAGGCACGCGGTCTGGTGCCGAACAGATCCCAGCGCAGGGCCTTGATCTCTTCGGCGTAGTGGCTGCGGATAGACGGATCGGCGATCCGCTGCAACGCCGCGCGCAGCGTCTTGTCGAGCGCCGCCTTGCGTTCGGGGCTGTCAAAGGTCCTGCCTTCGGTTTCGCGTTGCCACAGCAGGCGGACCATCGGTTGCGCCGCGTCCAGCACGCGCTGCATCGCGGGCGTGCCTTGCGTCTTGATCAGATCGTCGGGATCCAGACCGGGGGGCAGCACGGCGAACCGCAACCCCTTGCCGGCCTCAAGCAGCGGCAACGCCAGATCGATGACGCGCAGTGCGGCCCGAATGCCCGCCGCATCGCCATCGAGAGCGATGATCGGCTCGTCATGGATGCGCCACATCAGTTTCAGCTGGTCCTCAGTCACTGCGGTGCCGAGGGGGGCGACGGTGGCGCGGAACCCGGCTTCGCTGAGGGCGATCACGTCCATGTAGCCTTCGGCGACGATCAGGGGCTGTCCCTTGCCAGCCGCCTCTCGCGCCGGCGCGTGGTTGTACAAGTTGCGGCCCTTGTCGAACAGGTCGGTTTCGGGACCGTTTAGGTATTTGGCCCGCGCGTCGGCGGCCATCGCACGACCGCCGAGGCTGATCGCCCTGCCCCGCCCGTCGCGGATCGGAAAGATGATGCGGCCCCGAAACCGGTCATAGGGCGCCCCGCCGTCATCCGGCTTGGCGCAGAGCCCTGCGTCGATCAGCAGATCGGGGGCGATGCCCTTGGCGGTCAAGGCGTAAAACAGCCCCTGCCGCGCGTCGGGGGCAAAGCCGATATGCCAGCGGTCCTGCGCCTCGGGCGTAAGTTTGCGTTTGGCGAGGTAGGCACGGGCATCCGCGGCGGCGGTAGTTTTCAGTTGCAGGCGATAGAAGTTCACCGCCTCTTCCATCACGCGCGACAATTCGGTGCGGCGGTCGGATTTCTGCGCAGCGGCGGGATCGCGGGCAGGCATCGGCAGGCCCGCCTCGGTGGCGAGGATCTGCACCGCCTCGAGGAAGCCGACATTCTCGGTCTCTTTCACGAAGGTCACCGCATCGCCTTTGGCGTGGCAGCCGAAGCAGTAGTAATACCCCTTGCGGTCGTCGACGTGGAAGCTGGCGGACTTTTCCTGATGGAACGGACACGGCGCCCACATGTCGCCTTTTCCGAGGTTGGACTTGCGCATGTCCCACGTCACCTTGCGCCCCACGACCGAGGCGAGGGACAGGCGGGTGCGGAGTTCGTCGAGGAATCCGGGGGGGAGCGACATGGGGGGTATATTGGCGTTTGGCTGTCGAGTGTCGAGTCCGGGGTTAAGGCCGGAGCGGGGGCCAGCCCCCGCACCCCCGGGATATTTTTGAACAGATGATGGGACTTAGTTCGTCAGGTCGGTCAGTACGCGGTGGAAGATTTTTGTGCCGAGCGGGATCAGGGCATCATTGAAGTCGTAATCGGGGTTGTGCAGCGCGGGGCCGTCGCCTGCGCCGAGGAGCAGCATCGCGAGTTTGGTGGGGGGCACGCCAAAGCGGCCGAAATCCTCGGAGGCGCGCATCGGGAGGATGCCGGGGCCGTGCGGGATCTGCAGGGCATCGAGGGCGGTGGCGAGAATTTGGGCGGCCTCGGCGTCGTTGATCGTGGCGGCGAAATTGTCGTGGTGGGTGAAGCTGACGTGCAGGCCGTGTTTGGCGGCGAGGGTGGTGGCCATATGCATCGCATCGCTGCGCAGAGCGTCCATCGGGGCGTCGGCGGGGGTGCGCAGGGTGGCCCAGACCTCGGCATGGGCGGGCGAGATACCGAAGGCGGGTTCGCCGAGACGGGCGTGGGTGATCGTGATCAGGCGGAAGCCGGGGTACAGGTCGGGGCCGCCGGGACCCAGGGCTTGCAGGGCGGGGATCAATGCGGCGAGAGCGAGGGCCGGGGATGTGCCGGTGTGGGGCAGGCTCGCGTGGGCGGTCTTTCCGGTGAAAAGGATTTTCAGGCCCTGCGACGCGCAGGCAAAGGCGCCGGGCGCGAGGTGGGCATGGCCGAAGGGGATGCCGGGCATGTTGTGCAGGGCAAAGGCGTAGTCGGGGGTGAGGGCGGCATAGCGTGGGTCGGCAGTGACGCAGGCTGCACCCGATCCGTCTTCCTCGGCCGGTTGGAACATCAGGATGACGCGGCCCTTTGCGGGCGGGTTGCGCGACAGCAGGCGGGCGAGTGCCATCAGGATCGTCGTGTGGCCGTCATGGCCGCAGAGGTGGGCCTTGCCGGGAGTGGTGGAGCGGTGGCGGGCGGTCGAGATTTCTTGGATCGGCAGCGCGTCGAGTTCGGAGCGCAACAGGATTGTCGGGCCGGGCATCGGGCTGGCCCAGATCGCAGCGATGCCGTGGCCGCCAAGGTTTCGCACGATTTCGGTGGGGTCGAGCGGGCCGAGGGCCGTCGCGATGCGGACGGAGGTTTCGACCTCGTCGCCCGAAACCTCGGGGTGTTGGTGCAGCAGGCGGCGGAAGTCGGTCAGTTCGGCGATGTCGGCATTGGTCAGCATCTATAGTGCCGCGCGGGCGGCAAGGGCGTGCAACGCGGTTTCCAGCTCGTGCCACGCGGTTTCGGCCATGCTGCGGAACGTCAGGATCACAAAACCGGTTTCGTCGCGGATCAGGATCATCGCCATGTGGTTCAGTGCGGTGCGGGTGGCCGTACCGGGGGGGAATTTCGTGGCGCGCAGGTCGAGCGGGACGAGGCGGGCGAGGGCGGCTTCGGCCTGCGGGCCAGTCAGACGCAAGGCGCACCAGCCCCCGGTCTGATCGGTGGTGGCGGCAAGGCCGGTCAGGTCGGGGGCGGCGATGCCCATCAGAAACGCCTGATCGCGCCCGGTCCAGATCAGCGGACCCGAGGTGGTGTTGGGTTTGGGGAACGGATGGCCCAGTGCCGTGCCTGTCGCCTGAAGCCGGCCCGGAAACGGCGCGATAGACGTGAGCGGGCCGATCTGCGCCTCAGCCAGCGTGGTGTTGGCGAGGGTTACGTAGCGGCCGTCGAGGGCGGATTTGGCGAGCAGGTCAGGCACGAAGTTTATCCCCCTTTGGGTCGAAGAACACCGGATCATGGATCTGGCACAGCACGTCTACGCCGCGCAGGTGATCGACCAGACGAACCTGTTCGCCGATGCGCGCCCGGCCGTTTTGCAAGAAACCCATCGCGAGGTGGCTGTTCAACGTGGGGGAGTGGCAAACACTGGTGGTGTAGCCTTCGGAATTTTCGCGCGTCGCCTTGGCCCCGGCGGCGAACAGGTGCGCGCCCGCGCCGACCTGCATGTCGGACAGCGGTTTCAGGCCGATCAGCTGTTGACGCTGCGCCCCGTTAAGGCCGGGTCGCTGTGCCGCCGCCTTGCCGATGCAGTCTTTTTTCGCGCTGACCATCTTTTCCATGCCGATGTCGTAGGCCGTGGTGCGGCCGTGGATTTCGGCGTGGGTGATGAAGCCCTTTTCGATGCGCAGGACGTTCAGCGCCTCCATCCCATAGGGCCCGCCGCCGAGCGTTTCGGCGCGCGCGAGGAGGTCGCGGAACAGCGCCTCGCCATGGGGGGTCGGCACAGCAAGCTCATAGCCTTCCTCGCCCGAGAACGAGATACGGAACAGGCGCGCGGGGGTGCCCATGACGGTGACGGGGGTGGTGCCCATGAAGGGCAACGCCGGGTCGTGGTCGAGCAGCGAGGTCAGCAGCGTGCGGGCGCGCGGCCCGGCGATGGCGAACTGTGCCCAGCTTTCCGTGACCGAGATAAAGCGCAGGTCCCATGTCGGGCAGAACGCCTGATGCACGAAATCAAGGTGGCGCATGACCAGACCGGCGGCGGCGGTTGTGGTGGTCATCAGGTAGTGGTTACCGCCCAGTCGCGCGGTCGTGCCGTCGTCGAGCACGTGGCCATCCTCGCGCAGCATCAGGCCGTAGCGCACCTTGCCGACGGGCAGGGTCGAGAAGGTGTTGGTGTAGACCAGATCGAGGAAGCGGGCGGCGTCCCGGCCCTGGATGTCGATCTTGCCCAAGGTCGAGACGTCCGCAACGCCAACCGTGCTTCGCACCATGGTGACTTCGCGGGCGCAGGCCTCTTGCCACGACGACTCGCCCGGTTTCGGGAAATAGCTGGGGCGATACCACAGGCCCGTTTCGATCATCGGCGCGTGACGGTCGAGGCTGGCCTGGTGGCTGGTCAGATAGCGTTGCGGCGCAAAACCGGCGCCCCGGCCCCCCGCCCCCATCGCGGCGATGGAAACGGGCGTATAGGGCGGGCGGTAGATCGTGGTTCCGGTTTCGGGAATGGCGCGCCCCGTCGCGTCGGCCAGGACGGCCAGCGCGCCGATGTTGGAATTCTTGCCTTGATCGGGGGCCATGCCTTGGGTGGTGTAGCGTTTCATGTGCTCGACCGACCGGAACCCCTCCTGAGCCGATAGGCGCACGTCCTTGGTGGTGACGTCGTTGCCGAAGTCGAGCCAGGCGCGGGCTTTGCCATCGACCGCCCAAAGCGGCGTCAGGCGGTAGGGCGCATCTTCGGCCTGCGGCAGGTGCAGGTCGGGCGTGGGCTGGCCGAGCGCGATCAGGGCGCGGTTGGCGGCGTCGCGGCCGGTCGTCAGGCAACCCCAGGTGGAAAACTGCCCTTCGGCGGCCCCGGCGGGGGTCAGGTTGGGCACCGCGCCCGGGGTGGGCACGAAGGCGGCAAGGTCCCGCGACCAGGTGGGTTTGCCGTTCATGTGGCAGGTCAGGTGCAGCGTCGGGTTCCAGCCGCCCGACATCGCGAGGCAATCGGTTTGCAGGGTGATCGTGCCGTCGGCGTGGGTCACGTCGATGGCGGTCAGGCCGTGGCGGCCCTTGGTGTCGGTCACGGTGGCGCCGACGTAGACGGGGCAATCCTCCAACCGGCTGGCGTCGGGGCGGCTGTCGAGGATGGCCGCGACCTTGACGCCCGCGGCAATCAGTTGGCGGGCAACGGTGCGGGCGTTGTCGTTGTTGGCAAAGAGCGTGACATCGGCCCCTGGCACGGTGCCATAGCGGTTGAGGTAGGTTTGCAGCGCCGACGCCAGCAGGATGCCGGGTCGGTCGTTGTTGGGAAACGCGATGGGGCGTTCGAGCGCGCCGGTGGCAAGGATGGCCTGTGCGGCGGTGATGCGCCAGAAACACTCGCGCGGCAGGTCGGGTTTGAGCGGGGCGTGCAGACCCACCCGTTCGAGTGCTGCGTAGCTGCCGTGGTCATAGGCCCCGGTGACGGTGGTGCGGGTCAGGATGCGCACGTTGGGCAGGCTACGCAGTTCGGCCTCGGTGCGGGTCACCCAATCGAGGCCGGGGCCGTTGTCGATCTGCGTCTCGTCCGACAGCAGGCGGCCCCCCAGACGGCTGTCCTCGGTCGCGAGGATCACGTCGGTCCCGGCGCGCGCGGCGGTCAGCGCGGCCGTAAGGCCGGTGGGACCCGCGCCGATCACCAGAAGGTCGCAGAACGCGAAGGCCTTTTCATAGTCGGCCTCGTCGTGGCGACCCGACAGCGAACCGAGGCCCGCAGCGCGGCGGATCATCGGCTCGTAAAGCCGCTCCCAGAACGCGCGCGGCCACATGAAGGTCTTGTAGTAGAAGCCCGCCGACAGAAACGGCGCGGCGTAGTCGTTGATCGACAGCATGTCCGAGCGCAGCGAGGGCCAGCGGTTCTGGCTTTGCGCGGTCAGGCCTTCGTACAGCTCCTGCATGGTGGCGCGGGTGTTGGGGGTCTGCTGGCCGTCCTCGAGGATTTCGACCATCGCGTTCGGCTCTTCGGATCCCGCCGTCAAGATGCCTCGCGGGCGGTGGTACTTGAAGCTGCGGCCCACCACCTTGACGCCGTTCGCCATCAGGGCCGAGGCGAGGGTGTCGCCCGCACAGCCCATGTAGCTTTTGCCGTCGAAGCGGAAGCTTACGGGGCGGGTGCGATCGATCAGGCCCTTGGTGTCGATCCTCATGGCGCAGCTCCCGGATCGGTCGCCCGTTCGGCAATCATTTCGGCGATCAGTTCGGTGGCGTTGATGTCATGGGTGACCGTGTCGCGGGTGACGACCAGCCACGCGGCACAGCCCATGTCGTGATACCACAGGTCGCGGGTGATCCCTGCCGGGTTGTCGCGGTTGTGCAGGTAGTCGTCCCAAGCGGCGGGCGGGGCTGCGGCATCGGGTCGGTTCAGGTAGTCGTCCGAGCCGTAGTAGTAGAACTCGCGACGGTCGCGGGGGCCGCAAAGGGGGCAGGTCAGTTGCATCGGTGGTCCCCTAGTGCAGGTTGTGCTGGCTGCCGGAACCTTCTTCGTCCAGCAGGTGCCCGGTGGCGAAACGGTCGAGGCGGAATTTGGCGGCGACGTCGTGGGGTTGGCCGGTGGCCATCAGGTGGGCCATGCACCAGCCGCTGGCAGGCACGGCCTTGAAGCCGCCGTAGTTCCAGCCGCAGTCGATGAACAGGCCGTCGATCGCGGTCTTGTCGATGATCGGACTGCCGTCAGGGGTCATGTCCATGATGCCGCCCCAGCTCCGCAGCACCTTGGCCCGGCCGATCATCGGCATCAGGGTCATGCCGGCCTCCATCACGTGTTCGACCATCGGGAGGTTGCCGCGGGACGCGTAGCTTGCGTAGAAGTCGAGGTCGCCGCCGAACACCAACCCGCCCTTGTCGGACTGACTGATGTAGAAATGACCCATACCAAAGCTGACGACGTGGTCGATCACCGGCTTCAGGCCTTCGGTGACGAAGGCCTGCAGGATGTGCGACTCGATGGGCAGGCGCAGTCCCGCCATCGCGGCGACCTGCGACGATCTGCCCGCGACGATGATGCCCACTTTCCTGGCGCGGATCGCGCCGCGGGTCGTCTGCACGCCTGTGACCCGGCCGTTTTCGACGTCGATCCCGGTGACCTCGCAGTTCTGGATCAGATCGACGCCGCGGCTGTCGGCCCCGCGCGCATAGCCCCAGGCCACGGCATCGTGCCGGGCGGACCCGCCGCGTGGGTGGTAAAGGCCGCCATAGATCGGAAAGCGGGTCTGTTCGAAATCGAGATAGGGCAGCAGTTCGCGCACGCCTTCGCGGTCAAGCAAGATCGCGTCGTCGCCCTGATTGATCATCATGTTGCCGCGTCGCGCAAAGGCGTCGCGCTGGCCGTCTGAGTGGAACAGGTTGATCAGGCCGCGCTGTGAATGCATGACGTTGTAGTTCAGCTCGGCTTCCATCCCTTCCCACAACTTCATGGAATGGCTGTAGAATTCGGAATTTCCGGGCAGAAAGTAATTCGCGCGCACGATCGTCGTGTTGCGCCCGATGTTGCCCGACCCGATGTGCGATTTTTCCAGCACGGCGATGTTGGTCAAGCCGTGGTTCTTGGCCAGATAGAACGCCGTCGCCAGGCCGTGGCCGCCGCCGCCGATGATGATGGCGTCATACTCGGCGTTGGGCGCCGGGTCGCGCCAGGCAGGCTGCCACCCCTTGTTTCCGAACAGACCCTGGGTGATCACCCGCAGACCCGAATAGCGCATCATGATTGTCCTGCCTTTGCTGCCCGGATAAGAGCCGGTCAGGCCGCCAAGTGCAAGTCCGGCCCCGACACGGACACCACAGGCGCGACACCGGATGTCGCCCCTGCTGCGCCCCGTGCGCAGAGTCGGGCGAGTACGACATGGCGAAAACACGTCAAGATTGTGTCAGGATGATTCGGCTTTTCGACAAAATCATGCCTTAATCGCGATGCCCCTGCCCCATTCTGTAGCGGCGCCAAAGACAATCCCGACCCTTTTCCGGCAGTGTTTCCGGCTTCCGGCTTTGGGCACGCCCCGGCCGTCTTTGCCACAATTTTGCCACAACTTCTGGTCAGCGCGATGGCGATAAAGTGACGTTTGCGCGCCAAGTCCGTCCGGCGCGCCTGTATCCAGGGATTGCCCCATGTTCGACCTGACTGCCGTTCTGCCGCGCCGCCTTTGCGTCCTGTTGACCCGGTTCCGCCGTGACGAGGACGGGGCGATCATCATCTTCGGCCTGATGCTGTTCATGCTGATCGCGATGATCGGCGGGTTCGCGGTGGATCTGATGCGGTATGAAGAGCGGCGGACCCATCTGCAGAACAGCCTCGACCGGTGCACGCTGATGGCAGCGAGCCTGACCAACCAGCTGGACCCGGAAGGCGTGGTCGTCGACTGCATGGACAAGTCGGGGCTCGCCGGACAGATCGAGGATGTCGAGGTCACCCGCGGCCTGAACTTCAAGAACGTCGCGGCCAAGGGCAAGGTCCCCAGCAATCCGTTCTTCATGCACATGATCGGGATCGACGAATTCGACGCGGCGGCCGTGTCTGGGGCGGTGCAGAAGGTCAGCAACGTCGAGATCGTCCTGGTGCTCGACGTGTCGGGGTCGATGCAGGGGGCCAAGATCGCGAACCTGCGCACCGCTGCGGCGGAATTCGTCGACACCCTATTGGCCAACGACACCGACAACCGCTTTGCCGTGTCAATCGTGCCCTACAACGCGCAGGTCAACCTCGGCGAAACGCTGCGCGGCAAATACAACGCCACCAACCAGCACGGGGTGAACAACGTCAATTGTCTTGAAATTCCGTCGTCGGCCTATGCGACCGTCGGCCTGTCGCGCACCCTGGCGCTGCCGATGGCGGCCTTTGCCGATGTGACCTCGGGCACCTATGGCGGCACGGGATACACGTCGCGCACCGACACGAACGCGGCCACGATGAACCCCAACGCGCCTTACTGCCGCAACAACCCCGCCAACATTGTGCGCCTGCCCTCGAACGACGTGGCGCAGTTGCAGGCGCAGATCAACGGCCTGCAGGCAGCGGGCAACACCTCGATCACTCTGGGCATGAAATGGGGCGTCAGCCTGATCGAGCCGGGCGCGCGCGCCATGTTCGGCGAGCTGGTCGACGAGGGCGCCATCCCGTCGAAGTTCCGGGGCAGGCCGTTCGATTTCGGGGATGCCGAAGCGATGAAGGTCATCGTGCTGATGACCGACGGCGAGCATGTGGCCCACAACAAGACCAACGATGCGGTCAAGACCGGACCGTCGCCGATCTGGCTGTCGCGGGGTGACGGCAACTACTCGATCCTGCACGCGTCGCGCCCCGGCCCCGACAAATACTGGGTGCCGCATCTGGGCACCTGGCAGGCGACCCAGTGGAATTCCGGGACCGGGTTCGACCGGATGAACTGGGAAGGCGTCTGGGCAGCACAACGGCAAAGCTGGGTGGCGTGGCAGCTTTATGCCCGTGCGCTGGGCACCACCGATGCAACCCGCAATGCGGCCTACAGCAACGCGATGACGTCGTTCCAGTCGCAATACGCATCGGTCAACACGATGAACACGCAGCTGCAGCAGTCGTGCAATCTGGCCAAGTCGAACGGCGTGATCGTCTATGGCATCGCGTTCGAGGCGCCCGCCAACGGGCAGGCCCAGATCTCGCAATGTGCAAGCTCACTCTCGCACTATTTCGACGCGCAAGGTCTGGAGATTCAGACTGCCTTCCGCACCATCGCCAGCAACATCAGCCAGTTGAAGCTGACCCAATAGGACCGAACCGGCGATGACCCCTGATCGCGCCCCGATTCGATGCCAGCCTGGCTCGCGCAAATCCCCGGGGGTGGCGCTTTCGGGCGGTCATTTGCAGGACGGAAACAAAACCCTTGCCTCGCCGGCATTGTTTCGTCGGCTTTCCGATTTGCCATTTTCCGACCGGTCGCGGCAAACGCC
>JANNNU010000049.1:0-20972 GCA_031398695.1 Paracoccaceae bacterium
ACAATCACGCCGACCTCGACGTTGAAATTGCCGTGTTGCGAGACCGATTGAAACTGGAAGGGTAGGGTGCCCTTACCCGAATTGAACGCCCCGCCACCGGGGCCCGAATAAGCGAGACAGCCATGACCGACTCCATCCGCGCCCAAGCCGCCACAGCCCTGGCCGATGTCGAAGCCGTCACCGCGTCGATCCTGCCAGAACCCGGCACGGAAATCGTCGCGCTCGAGGCCGCCCCGGCCCCGGTTGCCGACGATATCCGCAAGCGGATGAACGAGCTGGACATGGGCAACACCCAGTCGATCATCTCGTTCGGCTCGGCGGCACAGGCCGAATTGCAGGTCATCAGCCAGGAAATGCTGGCGGATGTTAAGAACAAGGACGCAGGTCCGGCGGGCGACAGCCTGCGCCAGATCGTGACGACGATCCGGGGATTCTCGATTTCCGAGCTCGACGTGCGCCGCAAGCGGTCTTGGTGGGAAAAACTGATCGGCCGCGCCGCCCCGTTCGCCAATTTCGTGGCGCGGTTCGAGACGGTGCAGGGCCAGATCGACAAGGTCACCGAAAACCTGCTGCGTCATGAACACACGCTGCTGAAAGACATCAAGTCGCTGGACATGCTCTACGAGAAAACCTTGCGGTTCTATGACGAACTGGCGCTTTATATCTCGGCGGGCGAGGCCAAGCTGAAGGAAGTCGACACCGTCGACGTGCCCCGCAAAGAGGCCGAAGTGGCCGCCGCGCCCGAAAACGATCAGGTCAAGATCGCCCAGCAGCTGCGCGACCTGCGCGCCGCCCGCGACGATCTGGAACGCCGGGTGCACGACCTGAAACTGACCCGTCAGGTGACGATGCAGTCGCTGCCCTCGATCCGTCTGGTGCAGGAAAACGACAAGAGCCTGGTCACCAAGATCAACTCGACCCTCGTCAACACCGTGCCGCTGTGGGAAACCCAACTGGCGCAGGCGGTCACGATCCAGCGCAGCAAGGAGGCGGCCGAGGCGGTGCGGTCTGCCAACGACCTGACCAACGAACTGCTGACCGCCAACGCCGAAAACCTGCAACAGGCCAATCGCGTGGTGCGGACCGAGATGGAGCGTGGCGTCTTCGACATCGAGGCGGTCAAGAAGGCGAACGCCACCCTGATCGCCACGATCAACGAAAGCCTAACCATCGCCGACGAAGGCAAGGCTCGCCGGGCCACTGCTGAGGTCGAACTGAAAAAGATGGAAGGTGAGCTGCGCGACACTCTCGCATCCGCTTCGGCCCGCAAGACCGGGCTGGGTGCGGCCACCGGCGAGGCACTGCAAGGCTGATGACGCCCCTTCGCGCAGCCCTGTGGCGCGTGACCGGCCGGATCAGCGCCGTCGTCGCGGCGCTGGCCGTGTCGGCCTGCGATGGTCCCGGCCCCTCGCCTTCTGCCATCGCGCCACCGCCGCCTGAACCGCCGCGCGTGGTAGCCCCGCCACAAAGCGCCGCCAGCGCCGAGGCGCAGGCCTATTACGCGCAAGTGCAGCAGGCGCTCTTGTCGCAAGGTTTGCTGCGAACCGACGGCGGTGGCGAGGATACGCCGTTCTACGACCGTCAACTCGCCGACAACTTTATCCGTATCGCGCTTTTTGACGAATACGACCGGGGCGTGGGCGGGGCGGCGGTCCAGCGCCAGACGGTCAGCCAGCTGCGCCGCTGGACAGCACCGGTTCGGGTCGGCCTGCGCTTTGGCGCTTCGGTGCCGGCCGATCAACAGGCCAGCGACCGTGCCCGCGTCGCATCCTATCTGGCGCGCCTGCAAGACCTGACCGGCCACCCGATCCGGCTCGATGACGCCAACCCCAACTTCTTCGTCCATGTCGTGAACGAAGAGGAACGCCAGGCCCTGGGTCCCGCCCTGCGCGCGGCCTTGCCCGGAGTGGCCAATCCCGACGTGGCCGGCATGACCGGCATGCCGCGATCGACCTACTGTCTGGTCTACGCCCAGTCGGGCGGGTCAAGCGCCACCTACACCGGCGCCTTCGCCGTGATCCGCGCCGAACACCCCGACCTTCTGCGTCTGTCGTGCCTGCACGAGGAAATCGCCCAAGGTCTGGGGCTGCCCAACGACAGCCCCTCCGCGCGCCCTTCGATCTTCAACGACGACGAGGAATTCGCCCTGCTGACCACCCAGGACGAGCTGATGCTGCGGATGCTTTACGACCCCGCCCTGCGCCCCGGCATGACCGAGGCCGAAGCGCGGCCGATCATCTATTCCCTTGCCAGCCGACTTTTGGGTGGCGAAAGCTAGTCCCGTCAAACTCGGGCAAAGGAGTGCACCATGGTATTCGATTTCCTGAAGGGCGAATTCGTCGATGTCATCACCTGGCTCGACGACACCCGCGACACGATGGTCTGGCGGTTCGAACGGCGCGGCAACGCGATCAAGATGGGGGCCAAGCTGACGGTCCGCGAAGGTCAGGCAGCGGTCTTCGTGCATGAAGGCGTGATGGCCGATGTGTTCGGCCCCGGCATGTACATGCTGGAAACCAACAACATGCCGATCATGACCACCCTGCAGCACTGGGACCACGGGTTCGACAGCCCCTTCAAGTCCGAGGTGTATTTCATCAACACCACGCGGTTCAACGACCTGAAATGGGGCACGAAGAACCCGATCATGTGCCGCGATCCCGAATTCGGCCCCGTGCGCATCCGCGCCTTTGGCACCTATTCGATGCGCGTGGCCGACCCCGCGAAGTTCATGCAGGAAATCGTCGGCACCGACGGCGAATTCACCGCAGACGAGATCACCCTGCAGATCCGCAACATCATGGTGCAGGAGTTTTCCGTCACCATCGCCAAATCTGGCATCCCGGTGCTGGACATGGCGGCGAACACGCAGGAACTGGGCAAGCTGATCGCTACCGCCATCGCGCCCAAGATCGCCGAATACGGGTTGTCGATCCCGGAATTCTACATCGAAAACATCAGCCTGCCGGAAGAGGTCGAAAAGGTGCTCGACAAGCGCACCTCGGTGGGCATCGCCGGGGACCTCAACAAGTACATGCAGTTCAACGCGGCCGAGGCGATGGCCAACCCCGACAGCGGCGCTGGCGGTGCAATGACGGCGGGCATGGGCGCCGCGATGGGCATGAACATGGCCAACCAGATGGCGCAACCCGGCCCGTGGGGGGCCGCGCCGGCGGCTTCGGCTGCGGCCGCTCCGCCGCCCCCGCCACCGGTCGCCCGTGCCTGGCATGTTGCGGAAAACGGCGCAACGACGGGCCCGTTCACCGAGGCCGACCTGGCCCGGATGGCAAGCTCCGGCAGCCTGACCCGCGCAAGCCAGGTCTGGACCGCTGGGCAGGACGGCTGGAAAGTGGCCGCTGAAACCGAACTCTCGCGCCTGTTCGCGATGGTTCCGCCGCCCTTGCCCCCCGCGCTCTGAATGGTCTCGGCGGAAGAATACCGCTGGCCCTGCGCCCAATGCGGGGCCGACCTGCGCTATGCGCCGGGCCAGACACAGCTGACGTGCGAACATTGCGGCCATGTGCAGGCCATCGCGCAGGCCGAACCCGGCGCCCGGCAAAAGGCGCTGGGTGAACTCGACCTGCAACGCGGCCTGCGCGACGACCTTCCTGCCGCCGCGACCGACGAAGTGAGGTCCTCTTCCTGCCCGTCCTGCGGCGCGGTGATCGACTTCAAGGGCGCGACCCATGCCACCGAATGCCCGTTCTGCGCCAGCCCGGTCGCCGTCGACACCGGCGCGCACCGGGTGATCAAGCCGCAGGCGCTGGTGCCCTTTGCCCTGACCGAAGATCAGGCCCGCGACCAGCTGACCAAATGGCTGGGCCGCCTGTGGTTCGCGCCGAACCGGCTGCTAGAATACACCCGCAAGGGGCGCGCGATGACCGGCATCTACGTGCCCTACTGGACCTTCGACGCCGCCACACGATCGCGGTATCGCGGCCAGCGTGGCGAGCACTATTATGAAACCCGCACCGTGTCGGTCGTTGTGAACGGCAAGCGCGAACAACGCCAGCAACAGGTGCAAAAAACCCGCTGGTATCCCGCCGCCGGCCAGGTTGCGCGGGATTTCGACGACATGGTGGTGATCGCCTCGACCGCGCTGCCGCAACGGCTGGCGAACGGGCTCGACCCGTGGGACATCGGCCAGCTTGTGGTCTATTCCCCCGACTACCTCGCCGGCTTCCAGGCCGAAGGTTACACTGTCGCGCTGGCAGACGGCCACACGTCCGCGCGCGCGCGCATGGCGCAGGTGATCGCGTCGGACGTGCGCCGCGACATCGGCGGCGACGTGCAGCAGATCGACCAGATCGACAGCGATTTCCGCGACGAAACCTTCAAGCACATCCTGCTTCCGGTTTGGATGGCGGCCTACCGGTACGGTGGCAAAAGCTATCGGTTCCTCGTCAACGGCCAAACCGGCGAGGTTCAGGGCGAACGCCCGTATTCCGCATGGAAGATCGCTTTTGCGGTGGTGCTGGTTCTGATCGTGGTGCTGGGCGTGGTCTATGTCTCCGACCCCGAGGCACTGGGCCTGCCAAGGCCGGATTGGCTGAACGACTTCTGACGTCAGCGGCGTTCACATTGGCCCAAATATCCCACGTGGGTGGGGGGGTGTGAAACCCGCACTTATTGGAGCGGGTGTGGGGGTGTGAAACCCCCTGCTCTTGGGCGCAGGCCAAGGGGTTTGAAACCCCCGGTTCCCCCTTATGCCGGGCGCCGCCGCCCCTCGATCAGCCAGGCCGCCACCGCCAGCCCCGCCGCCAGCAGCAAGTAAAGCCAACCCGGCATCAGTGCCGCCACCCGGATATCCTCGGTCAGGTAGGCCCCGCGCGGCGTGACCCCGATCCAGCCGCGCCCGTAGGCCTGCCGGTCTTCGCGCACCGCGCGGATGTCGGGGGTGCCGGCCTCAAGCCGCAGGATGCCGCCGTTGGTCGGCGTCACCAGCGGTTGCAGCGCATCGCCGCTTGCAATCGTCTCCTCGAACTCCTTGGGCGCGCGCGGCCCGACGGCCACGACCCGGGTCAGGTCGCCCTGCTCCAGCCGATAGAGCCCCACCATCGGCGCCTGCCAATCGCTTTCGTACCGGCCCGGGCTGACCTCGGGCAGGGCCAGCGTCGCCTGCGTACCGTCGGGCCCGGTGATCACCAGATCGCCTGGCGGCACATCCGCGACCGACCGCCGCGTGATGGTCAGCACCGGCCCCTTGGCCGCCGCGGTCAGGTTCTCCTCTTCCAGCTCCGGCTCTTTCAGCATCCAGTGCGCCAGCCGCCGCAGCAGTTCCAGCTGTGGCCCGCCGCCTTCGTACCCGCGCCCCCACAGCCACATCTGGTCCGACGCCAGCACCGCGATCCGCCCCTCTTCGACTCGGTCCAGCACCAGCAAAGGGCGATCCCCCGGTCCCGTCATCACGATCTGCCCCCGCAACGGATTGACCTCCACCAACCGGTGCCAGCGGCCCCAGCCGCCTTCGGGTGCCAGCGCCTCCAGCCCCTCGGTGACGGGATGCCGCCGGCCCAGATCGGTCAGCGCCGGCTGATAGCCTTCCTCGACCACCCGAGCCGTCGGCTCGGCGGGCAGGATTTCCGACAGGGGCGAGCGCCACAAGCTGTCGACCGCGCCGTATTCCGGCCCTGCCGCCACCAGCACGGTGCCGCCGTCCTTCACATACTGCACCACGTTGTCGATATAGCTCATCGGCAGGATGCCCCGCATCCGATAGCGGTCAAAGATGATCAGGTCGAATTCGCTGATCTTTTCCACGAACAATTCGCGCGTCGGAAAGGCGATCAGGCTCAGCTCGGTCACCGGGATCCCGTCCTGCTTTTCCGGCGGCCGCAGGATGGTGAAGTGCACCAGATCGACCGACGCATCCGATTTCAGCAAGTTACGCCACACCCGTTCGCCGGCATGCGGCTCGCCCGATACCAGCAACACCCGCAGCCGATCGCGCACGCCGTTGATCTGCACGACGGCGGCGTTGTTGCGGTCGGTCAACTCGCCCGTCCCCACCGCGACCGAAAACTGCAGCACGTTCATGCCGCCATGCGGCAGCGTCACCGGCAGTTCCAGATCCTCGCCCACCGGCACCTCGAAGCTGACGGGCGGGTCGGCATCGACCGCGATGGTCAACTCGGCGAACCCGCCGGCATCCGCCGGAACATCGCCCTGATCCTCGATGCGCAGCTTCAGCATCACCTCTTCGCCCAGAATGGCAAACGCGGGTGCGTCGATGACCACCAGCCGGCGATCCCAATCCGACTCGCGTCCCGTCAGCAGAACCTGCAACGGCGCGGGCAGCGCAGGCACCAGCCCCAGATCATGCACCTGCCCGTCGGTGATCAGGATCGCCCCCGCCACCCGCGCGCGCGGCTCTTCGGCCAAGGCCTCGGCCAGCGCGGTCATGGCCAGCGAGCCTGCATCCTCGGCCCCGTCGGCAAACCGCACCACGCGCAGTTCGGTGTTGGGCAGCGCTGCCACCTCGGCCTCGACCGAGGCCACCGCTTCGGCGACCTGCGCGGGCCGGTCGCCCAGACCCTGCGAGGCGCTTTCATCGACCACCAGCAGCACGATGTCGGTCAGCGGCTGGCGGTCCTCCTGCTGCAACGATGGCCCCGCCAGCGCCAGCACCAGCACTCCGGCCGCAAGGCTCCGCAGCACCCAACCGGCAAGCCCGCGCCACACTGCAAAGGCCAGCAGCACCGCGGCAAACCCCGCCAGTCCCCAGATCACCGGCCATGGCAACAGGGGCGCAAAGATGATGGCGCTCATTGGCCCAACCTTTCCAGCAGGGCAGGCACGTGCACCTGATCCGACTTATAGTTCCCGGTCAGCACATGCATGATCATGTTGATCCCGAACCGGTAGGCCAGTTCGCGCTGCTGCTCGCCCGCATAGCCACGCCCGACCGGATAAACGGGCGCGCCGGCATCGTCCGTGGCCCACGCCCGCGCCCAGTCGTTGCCGCCAAAGATCACCGGCGTCACCCCATCGTTGAGGTTGCGAAACGGCATCCCTTCGGCCTGTTCGGCATCGGGGGGCGCCGCCTCGACCCACAAGGTGCGGCCGGTATAGCGGCCCGGAAAATCCTGCAGCAGATAGAAGGTGCGGCTCAGCACATGATCCGCTGGCATCGGCTCCAGCGGTGGAATGTCCAGCCCCGACGCCAGACGCTGCAGCGCCTGCGCTTCGGGCGTCGCCCCGCCCGCCCCGGCCACATCGCCGTCGCGGGTGTCGAACAGGATCATCCCGCCGGTGCGCAGGTACTTGTTCAGCTTTGCATAAGCCTCGGCCGAGGGCACAGGCTGGCTGGTCGTCACCGGCCAGTACAAAAACGGATAGAACGCCAGCTCATCGGCCTCCAGATCCACCCCCAACGGCAGGTCGGGCTCGACGGACGTGCGCAGCCACAACTGATCGCCAAGCCCGCGCAGCCCCGCCTCGGCATCGGCGTCGATCTGTCCGTCGCCGGTCAGCACATGCGCCAGGACCACGGCCTGCGTCGCCAGCATCGCACGCTCGTCCTCGGCCGCCGTCGCCTGCGACCCCGTCGGTTGCGCCCCCGTCGCCTGCGTCTGCGCCTGTGTCTGCGTCGCCTGCGCGTGACCTTCACCCGCACCGAAGACGGCAACCGCCAGAACCACGGCCGACGCCCGCACCAGCCCGGCCAGCTTGCCCGACAGCCACAGCGCGGCCAGAATATCGATCGTCAGCAACACCAAAGCCCCCGCCAGAAACGCGCCCTTCAGGGCCTGCTCCCGCGCGCCCTCCAGACCTTCGACCACTGTGCCGAGCGGCCAGGTCGCCGCCGCAAGAACCGTCCCGGCGCCCATCGCATTCAGCGCGACCTGCCGTTCGGTCCCGGTGTAGAGCCCTGGCGGCACCGCAGCGGACGGCCCCGCGGTCATCGCCGCCGCCAGATCGTCGCCCGCGATCCCTGCGACCTCGCCTGCGTCCTGCTCGACCCCGAACCCGTCCAGCAACACCGCCGGCACCCAGACTTGGCCCACAAGATCGCTGCCATCCGCCACGCCGGCGCGGGTCGATACCGCCAACCGCTCCAGCATCTGTACGAACAGGCCCGACAGCGGCAGCGTCGACCATTCGGCATTGGCGGTCACATGGACCAGCACCACCTGCCCTTGCCCGACCTCCTTGCGCGTCACCAGCGGCGTGCCGTCAGCCAGCGCGGCAATCGTGCGCGCGCTCAGATCGGGGTCGGGCTGCGCCAGCACCTGCGCCGAGACCGTCACATCCGGCGGAACCGTCAGCCCGAAGAACGGACTGCCTTCCGCAAAATCGGCCAGAACCTTCGGCTCGCCCCATGACATCGTGCCACCGACCGATCGGCCCCCCTCGCGAAGGCGCACCGGCATCAGCGGGTCCTCGTCGATGCGGCTGACATCACTCGCCGCAAGGCGCGGCCCGGCAAAGCGCAGTAATAGCCCGCCCTTGTCCAGCCACTCTTGCACGCCTTCAGTTTCGGCCGCGCTCAGCCGCGCCACATCGGCCAGCACGATCACATCCGGGTTGGCCAACAGCACATCCGTCAACCCGCCTTCGACCAACTCGGCCACCGGCTCCAGTGCCTGTCGCAGGAAATGGGTGGGCGACAGCAGTTGCAGCCCTTCGCGATCCGAACCGCCGCCGATTAGCGCGATCTTGCGCCGCTTGAGACTGTCATCCGTCAGACTGACGGCCCCTGCCGACCGCTGGCCCAGGATCTCGAACCGCTTGATGCGGTTGCGCAATTCTGGCGGCAAGGTCAGCGACGCCTCGGCCACCTCGGCCCCCGCGGCAAATTCCACCGTAGCCCGCGCCAGTTCCCGGTCGATGCCAGACGGGTCCGGCCCGCGCGCCACCACCTCGACCTGCACCGGTGCCCCGGCCGGCATCCGCTGCACCTGCACCTGCACCGCGCCATCGGCAAACCCCGGCGGTTTCAGCGCCAGCACCGGACGGGGCGAGGTAACCACCGTCAGCCGCCCGCGATCCTGCAAGGTCGCCGCAAGGTCCAGTTGTTGTGCATGCGCCAATCCGTCCGACAGCCACACCGTGTCGAACCCGCCCTCAGGCAAGGCATCGACCCAGCCCAACGCGGGCACCCAGGGCGCAGGCGTCAGCGCCGCCACCCGCCCGACCCAGGCCTCTGCCGCCTGGAACACCGGCACCTGCGGCGTGTCTGTCAACTGCACCACCGCGACCGTACGCCCGTCACGCCCCGCCTCTTCGACCAGCGCGACGGCGCGGTCGATCCGGCGCGGCCAGTCGCGCGCATCGGCCCACCCGCCGTCCAGCACCACCAGCAGCGGCCCGGTCCCGGCCACATCCTCGCGCGGGTTCAGCACCGGCCCGGCAAAGGCGATGATCGCCGCCGCCACCGCCGCCATGCGCAACAGCAGCAGCCACCACGGCGTCTTGTCCGCCTCGCGGTCCTCGTCCACCAGCCCCAGCAGCAGCGCTACGCCGGGAAACCGCCGCCGGATCGGCGCAGGCGGCACAGCACGCAGCAGCAGCCACAGCACCGGCAGCGCGACCAGCCCCAGCAACAGCCACGGCGTCGTGAACGCCAGCGCGATCATCGCCCGCCCTCCAGCGCGCGGTACGCCCAGAGCAGCGCCGGTTGCGCCCCGTCGCCAGTGTGAAAACAGGAATACTGCCACCCGACCGCACGGGCCAACCCCGCCAGCCGGTCCTTGCGTTCGGCCAGCCGCGCCAGATACCGCCCGCGCAGATCGCCGGCGCGCTGGGTTTCATAGCGCACTCCGCCACCCATCGATTCAAAGATCGTGCGCCCGTCGAACGGAAACTCCTCTTCCGCAGGGTCCAGCACCTGCAACAGCACGCCGCGCACTCCGCGGTCTGCCGCATAGGCCAGCGCGGTTTCCACGCCCGCGATGTCGCCCAGAAAATCCGAAGCGAACACCGCCCGGCCATGCGCCACCATGCCGCCGACCTCGGGCGCACCGTAATCCGCCGCCGTATCCGACAGATCGCGCGCCAACCGCATCAACTGGCTGCGCCCGGCACGCGGGGTTTCCGCCATACCCACGCGCTCGCCACCCCGCAGCAGCAACACTGCCAGCGCCAGCGACAGCAGACGCGCCCGTTCGGCCTTGGGTGCCCGCGCCTTGTCGCCGGTGAAGCCCATCGACTTGGCACCATCGACCCACAGCGTCACCGACTGCGCTGCCTGCCATTCGCGTTCGCGCACGAAATGGCTGTCCGACCGCGCCGACCGCCGCCAGTCGACCATGCGCACCGGATCGCCCTGATGCGCGGGCCGATACTGCCAGAACTCGTCGCCCAAGCCAGCGCGCCGCCGCCCGTGTTCGCCCAGCATCACCGTTGCCGCCAGATGCTCGGCCTGCGCCAACAGCGCCGGCAGCGATTGCCCCAGCGCCTCGGCCCGTGCCCGAAGATCGGCGGAAACGCTCACGCGGCGGCCTCGAGCCGCAGCGTCTTCGTCACCACCCGGTCGATCAGACCGCCCAGCGTTTCACCCCGCGCCCTGGCTGCAAACGACAGAGCCATCCGGTGCGACAGCACGGGGCGCGCCAGCGCCGCTACATCGGCCAGCCCCGGCACCAGCCGCCCGTCCAGCAGCGCGCGCGCCCGCACGGTCAGCATCAGTGCCTGCGCCGCGCGCGGCCCCGGCCCCCAGGACAGCGAGCCTTCCAGATCGCGTCCCTCGAGCTCGCCCGGGCGGCACGACCGCACCAGGTCCAGAATGGCCTCCACCACCGCCTCGCCCACCGGCATCCGCCGGATGATGCCTTGCGCCGCGATCAGTTCTGCCGCCGAAAACACCGCCGTGGCCTTGGCTTCCACAGCGCCCGTCGTCGCCATCAGAATGTCACGCTCGGTCGCGCGGGTCGGATATTCGACATCCACCTGCACCAGAAAGCGGTCCAACTGTGCCTCGGGCAAGGGATAGGTGCCCTCCTGCTCGATCGGGTTCTGTGTCGCCAACACGTGGAACGGGCGGCCCAGGGGGCGGTGCACGCCCGCAACGGTCACTTCTTTCTCCTGCATCGCCTGCAACAAGGCCGACTGGGTGCGGGGCGAAGCGCGGTTGATTTCGTCCGCCATCAGCAGCTGGCAGAACACCGGCCCTTCGATGAACCGAAATGCCCGCGCCCCGTCTGCGCCCGAATCCAGCACCTCGGACCCCAGAATGTCGGCCGGCATCAGGTCAGGCGTGAACTGGATGCGGCTGCCCTTCAGCCCCATCACGGTCGACAGCGTGTCCACCAGCAGCGTCTTGCCCAACCCCGGCAGGCCAACCAGCAACGCATGCCCGCCGCACAGCATCGCCGCCAGCACCAGATCCACCACCTTGTCCTGCCCGATGAAGCGCTGGTTCACCTCACGCTTGGCCACTGCCAGACGCGCGCCCAGGGCTTCGATTTCGGCAACAAGGCTGGCAGGATCGGTCATGACATTGCTCCGGGAATGGTTATATGCGCATTAGAGCCAACTAAGGCGGCAGGCACAAATGACAAAAACCGAAACGGGACAAATGATCGTGAAACCTTCGGCAGAAGGACTGGCTGCGTCTGTTCAGGCGGCAACCCGCAAGGGACGCCCCCCGGTCCACCTGTGGAACCCGCCGTTTTGCGGCGAGCTTGACATCCGCATCGCCCGCGACGGGACATGGTATTACCTTGGCACGCCGTTCACCCGGCTGCCGCTGGTCAATTTGTTTTCCTCGATCCTGCGCGCCGAGAATGGCCGTTACGTGCTGGTCACCCCGGTCGAGAAGGTCGGCATCCAGGTCGATGACCTGCCGCTGCACGCCGTCGACTTCACCGTGACCGGCACGGGGCGCGATCAGGCGATCACGTTCCTGACGCGCACGGAAGACGAGGCGGTGGCCGGCCCCGACCATCCCCTTCTGGTCCCCCGCGACGAGGCCACCGGCGAGCCCGCGCCGCAGATCCTGATCCGCCCCGGACTCGCCGCCCGCATCGACCGCAAAAGCTTCTACCGTCTCGTGGACCTCGGCGTTCACGCGCCGCATGACGGGCAAAGCTGGTTCGGCGTCTGGTCGCAAGGCGTGTTCTTCCCGATGATCCCGTCGAGCGAATTGCCCTGAATGCCGCGCTTTGCCGCCAACCTGACGATGCTGTTCACCGAGGTGACGGCGCTCGACCGCCCCGGACTGGCCGCGCAGGCCGGGTTCGACGGGGTGGAAATCCTGTTTCCCTACGACCACGCCGCCAAGGACTGGACCATCGCGCTCGCCGGAGTGCCGGTTGCGTTGATCAACACGCCGCCGGGCAACTGGATGACCGGCGATCGGGGCCATGCCGCCGTGCCGGGCGACGAAACCGCGTTCCGCGACAGCTTTCTGCGCGGGGCGGACATGGCGGTCCGGCTGGGGGCGCAGCGACTGCACGTCATGGCCGGGGTAGCGCGCGGTCCGCTGGCCGAACAGACCTATGCCGAAAACCTGGCCTGGGCGGCGGCACAAGCCCCCGATCAGGTGCTGTGCATCGAGCCGTTGAATGCGGACGACATGCCGGGCTATTTTCTGAACGACTTCGATCAGGCGGGCCGAATCCTCGACGATCTCGGGCTGGCGCGGATCGGGTTGCAGTTCGACCTGTGGCACGCCGCGCGGATCCACGGCGATGCGGCCGGCGTCTGGCACCGCCACAAGGCGCGGATCAACCACATCCAGATCGCGGGCTTTCCGGCCCGGGCCGAGCCGGGCGGCGGCGGGTTCGACCTGACCGGTCTGTGCGGCGAGCTGGACGATAGCGGGTTCGACGGCTGGGTCGCCGCCGAATACCGCCCCGCGCGGGCGACCGTGCACGGTCTGGCTTGGCTGGGCGCGCTCAAGGCACGCAGCCGTCTGATCGGGACCTGAGGCAGGGCGCCCCGATCGCCGCCCGGTCCTCCCGATTCGGCGACAAAGATCAACGCAGCGGGGCCGCGTGCAACGTCGTGACGTAAGTCATACACAAGCCATACGTCGGCTATACGTCTTGCACACCCGCTTTTCCCTAATAATTCAAACGATTGACGCACCGCGCGCCCATTTCCCTTGCCCCGCCTGCCCCACCCGCTAAACTGCCGAAAACGCCAGAACAGGACGCCCCCGATGCCCCGCGCCGCTCCCGAAACCCAGATCGTGACGCAATGGAAAATCGCCTGCGACGGCGGCGAAGGCGCGCTCGGCCATCCGCGGGTCTGGCTGACCATTCCCGACACGACGGGCTACGTCGAATGTGGCTATTGCGACAAGCGGTTCGAGATCGACCGCGAGCACGCACATGACGACCACTGACCGACAGGGCGAAAACCACGCTCCAGCAAGGACTTGCGCATGACCTTCGGCACGGGAAGTTTCGGGGCGGGCAACCATCTGCACCTGATCGACGGATCGGCGTACATCTTTCGCGCCTACCACGCGCTGCCGCCGCTGACCCGCAAGTCCGACGGACTGCCGGTGGGGGCCGTGGCCGGATTTTGCAACCTGCTGTGGGGGGAATTGAACACCACCCGCAAGGCCGAGGCCCCAACCCACATCGCCGTCGTGTTCGACCACAGCTCCAAGACCTTCCGCAACGACCTCTACCCCGCCTACAAGGCCAACCGCCCGCCCCTGCCCGAAGACCTGCAACCGCAGTTCCCCCTGACCCGCGACGCCACCCGCGCCTTCAATATCGCCTGCATCGAGATGGAGGGCTACGAGGCCGACGACATCATCGCCACGCTCGCCTGCATGGCGCGCCGGGCGGGCGGAACGGCGACGATCATCTCGTCCGACAAGGATCTGATGCAGCTGGTGGGCGACGGGGTGAACATGTTCGACCCGATGAAGGCCCGCCCGATCGGCCCTGACGAGGTAATCGAAAAGTTCGGCGTGGGTCCGGACAGAGTCGTGGATGTTCAATCGCTTGCCGGGGATTCGGTCGACAACGTGCCCGGTGCGCCGGGCATCGGGCTCAAGACCGCGGCACTGCTGATCAACGAATATGGCGATCTCGATACCCTGCTCGCGCGGGCCGGCGAGATCAAGCAACCGGCCCGCCGCGCGGCGCTGATCGACAATGCCGACCAGATCCGGCTGTCGCGCGACCTTGTCCGGTTGAACCTTGAAACCCCTGTCATGGTCGGTCTGGACGACCTCGCCCTGACCCCGCCCGAGCCTGTCGCGCTGATGGAATTTCTGAACCGGATGGAATTCCGCACCCTGACCAAACGGGTGGCCGACAAGCTGAACATCGCAACCCCCGAGATGGACCCCGCCAAGCCGCTGGACCTGACCAAGCCGCAGGAAACAGTCGCCGCGCCTGATCACCTGCCGTTCGATTACGGTGCCTACGTCTGTATCAGCGATGCCGCAACGCTGTCTTCTTGGATTTCGCGCATTGTCGAGCGTGGCTATGTCGCGATCGACACGGAAACCACGGCGCTGGATGAAATGCGCGCCGAACTCGTCGGAATTTCGCTGTGCGTCGATGCGGGCCACGCCGCCTACATTCCGATTGGCCATCGTCAGGGTGGTGGCGATCTTTTTGGATCGTCGGACTTGACCGCCGGCCAGATGCCCGCGGCGCAAGCCCTGGCGTTGTTGAAGCCGGTTCTGGAAGACCCGTCGATCCTCAAGATCGGCCAGAACATGAAATACGACGCGAAAATCTTTGCACGCCAAGGCATTGCCGTTGCCCCGATCGACGACACAATGCTGATGTCCTATGCCATGCACGCCGGTCTGAATGGTCACGGCATGGACGCGCTGTCTGAAAAATACCTCGGCCACGCCCCGATCCCGATCAAGCCGCTGCTCGGGTCCGGCAAGAGTCAGGTCACCTTCGACCGTGTGGCCATCGACGACGCCGTCAAATACGCCGCCGAGGACGCCGACATTACCTTGCGCCTGTGGCAGTTGTTCAAGCCGCAACTGCACCGGGCCCGCGTCACGACGGTCTACGAGACGCTGGAACGCCCGCTGGTGCCCGTGCTGGCGCAGATGGAAATGGCCGGCATCCAGGTGGACCGAGACACGCTCAGCCGCATGTCCAACGCCTTTTCTCAAAAGATGGCGGGGCTCGAGGCCGAGATTCACGACATGGCGGGGGTCACGTTCAACGTGGGCAGCCCCAAGCAGCTTGGCGAGATCCTGTTTGACAAGATGGGATTGCCCGGCGGTGAAAAGGGCAAGACCGGGGCCTATGCCACGGGTGCCGACGTGCTGGAGGATCTGGCCACCGAACACGAACTGCCGGGCCGCGTGCTGGACTGGCGCCAGCTTTCCAAGCTGAAATCGACCTACACCGACGCGCTGCAGTTTCACATCAACCCCGAAACCGGCCGCGTCCACACTTCGTATTCGCTGACCGGCGCGGTCACCGGGAGGCTGTCCTCCACCGACCCCAACCTGCAAAACATCCCGATCCGCACCGAAGAAGGCCGCCGTATCCGCGAGGCGTTCGTGGCCCCGGCTGGTAAAGTGTTGGTGTCTTTGGACTATTCGCAGATCGAGCTGCGCATCCTGGCCCATGTCGCGGCCATCCCGTCGCTGCGCCAGGCGTTTGCGGACGGCATCGACATCCACGCGATGACCGCATCCGAGATGTTCAGCGTCCCGTTGCCGGACATGACCCCCGACATCCGCCGCCGCGCCAAGGCGATCAACTTTGGCGTCATCTACGGAATCTCGGGCTTTGGTCTTGCGCGCAACCTGCGCATCCCGCGGGCCGAGGCACAGGGATTCATCGACCGCTATTTCGAACGGTATCCGGGAATCCGCGAATACATGAACGAGACAATCGCCTTCGCACAATCAAAGGGTTACGTGCAGACCCTGTTCGGGCGCAAGATCCACACCCCCGAAATCAACGCCAGAGGCCCCGGTGCCGGGTTCGCCAAACGCGCCGCGATCAATGCGCCGATCCAGGGTACCGCTGCCGACGTGATCCGCCGCGCGATGATCCGGATGCCCGCCGCCATCGCCCATCTGCCCGCACGGATGCTGCTGCAGGTCCATGACGAATTGCTGTTCGAGGTCGATGACGATGCTGCCGATGCGCTGATTGCCGTCGCGCGCGATGTCATGGAAGGCGCGCCGAGCCCTGCCGTCACTCTGTCGGTGCCGCTGACCGTCGAGGCCGGTCGCGGCGCGAACTGGGCGGCGGCGCATTAAGTCAGGTCGGATCGCACCAGACGCGCCACGATCCTGCGGGTGAACGGGGCCACGAACAGGACCACCGGAAACGCCACCGCCCAGGAGGACAACCACGATCCCATCCACTGACCTCCGAACCCCTGCACCAGGCCGATCGCCCGCAAGGTGGCGATGCCGGACACCATGCACGACATCAGGCCAGACAGGATGAAGCCGAACAGGTATGGTGCGTATCGGGCGGGAAACATCGGTTGCATCCTGGCTGGGACTTTTGCGCACCATGACCGCACGACCCGCCCGTTGCAACGCCGCGGGACGCATAAAGGTTGTGCAAGGACGCGGACATGATGATCCAGACCTATTCCGAACTGCGCGGCCTCGCCCTTGCGCTGAACCTGCCGCGGGTAACCGAGGCCGCACCGTGGGGCAATCCCTGTCTGAAGGCCCACGGCAAGATGTGGTGCTGGTGGTCGCCTTACGTCGATGCCGCCGTGTTTCGTGCGAGCCGCGACGAGCGCGAGATGCTGCTGGCGGCCGAGCCCGAAACGTTTGTGCTGCATCCGCACTATGCCGCGCACGATCTGGTGCTGGTGCGGGCCGGGCGGATCGACCCGAACTGGGCGCGGTCGCGGTTGCTGCGCGACTGGCGCGCCGCGGCCCCGAAGCGCTGGCTGAAAAGCTGGGATGTGGCGCAGGGAACGGGCTGATGGCGGCGGCTGACGATGCCCCGGTGGTGACCGTGCGCAGCCGCGCCGCGCTGCGCGACTGGCTGTCGCAGCATCACGCGACATCGCACTCGGTCTGGCTTGCCAGCTACAAGCGGTCCCACCCCGATTACCTGCCCTATGACGAAATCGTGGCCGAACTGCTGTGCTGGGGCTGGATCGATTCGGTCCCCCGCGCGCTGGATGCCGAGCGCAGTCTGCTGCGGATCGCGCCGCGTCAGGTGACATCGGGGTGGTCGGCCATCAACAAGGCCCATGTCGATCGCGCACGGGCCAGCGGCGCGATGACGGCGGCAGGCGAGGCAAAGATCGCCGCCGCGCAGGCCAACGGGATGTGGGATTTCCTGAACGACGTCGATGCCTTGCAGGTACCTGACGATCTTTCCGCGGCCCTGTCAGCCGCAGGTGCCACTCCGGAATGGGAGGCGTGGCCCCGATCGGTGCGGCGTGGCACGCTCGAATGGGTCAAGACCGCCCGCACTGCCCCCACCCGCGCGGCACGGATCGCCGACGTGGCGACCAGTGCCGCCGCCGGCCAGCGGCCCAAGCCCTTTCGGCGCTAGCGGTCGATCCGGACCTGAAAGCAGTTGTTGCGCGCCGACCGGACATGCACGTAAGCGACCCGTGGGTCGTCGAGCCGCGCCGCAGCCTCTTGGGCGAGTGCGGGCGTCGGCACCACGGCGCCCGTGCCATAGACGATCCGGTCGTCCGGCCCGTAGCCGCGCACGATATAGTCGGGCGATGCCAGAACCGCCGGCACGTCCGCTCCGCCCCCCGCCGAGCAGGCATCGGCACACAGAAAGATCGGCCCCAGTTCGGCATAGGGTTGCAGGGACGCAAACGGACGATGCGCCAGCACCAGCATGGCGGCGCCGTCGGGGATCATCTGCAGGCAATGCCGACAGGGGTTGCCGCCGCCGTCCGAGATGTGCCGTTCGGGCGGCTGTCCGTTGGCATCGGCGGCGCCGGACTGGTAGGCGCGGACAAGTTCGGTCGGGATCGGGGTGAAACGGATGGTCATGATGGGCTCCTTCTTTGGCCCAGTCATGCCCGTTGACCGATAGACGTGCGACCCGATCCTTGCGGTTTCAGGCGGGATCGACCAGCCGACCCAACACCCGCCCGCCGAGGACGTGCAGATGATAATGCGGCACCTCCTGCATGCCGAAGGCCCCGGCATTGGTGATGGCGCGATATCCCTGCGGCCCGGCCATCGCGCAAACCTCGGCGGCAGCGCGGTGGAAATCGACCAGTTCTTCGGCGCTGGCATGTGCCGCGAAATCGTCGAACGTCACATAGGCCCCTTTCGGAATGACCAGCACGTGAAACGGCGCATGCGGGCGGATGTCGTGAAACGCCAGCGTGTGGGGCGTTTCCAACACGGTCTTGTTCGGGATTTCGCCACGCAGGATGCGGGCAAATATGTTGGTGGGGTCGTACGTGCTGGCCATGCGTCAATCCACGAAAAGGTATTCGGTCGCGGCGATCTCGCGCGCCTTTTCGACCGGGATATCAAGAAAATCGGCGAGTGGCACGGTGTTTTCATCGACCGAGGCCGCCTGGCGCAACCGCGACATGTTCTTGAAACCGGCATCTCGCAGGCGGTCGGATTCGAATTTGACGTCATACCGGATGGTCGGCAGCAACCGGTCGATGGTTTCCTGCGGCGTGCGATCGCCCGCAAGGCCCACCCGCTTGGCGTGGCCGATCAGGTATTCGTCGGTAAACTGGCAGTCGATCTCCAACAGCCGCACCTTGGCCTTGTCGTTGTAGAAATCCTGCATCAGATCGACGTTGGCCGGGTCGATGCAGACGATCAGCTTGTCGGTCTGCCAATAGTCGAACAGCATCCGCATCAGCGCGCGCCGATGCCGGGTGCGCTTTTCCAGCGTGGTCTGGATGCCGCCCAGATCGGGCAACGGCGTGCTTGCCTCGTTGAACAGATAGTCGATGGCGGGCAGATTGGTCACCTGCCGCACCCGTTCGACCAAGCGCTTGGCGACATGCCATTTCTTGCACGTGACCATCAGCAGGGTCCGCTCGCGCCCAAGGCTGCTTTCCGTCTCCCAGAACCGCGGCGCGAACCGCCGCCCGATCCGCCCGCGCCCGGTCAAGAACTTGAAGAGGCTGCGACCTTCGTTCGAGATACCGAACTTGACTCCGGTCGCGGCGTAAAGCTTGCCGAGGCGGTCCTTCAGGTCCTTGGCGTCGGGGCTGATCTTGCGGGCAAACAGGAAATCCTGGCTCAGCAGCAGATCGTAGTGGTCGTTGTAGAAATTGACCGGCATTCCGTAATCGGTGAACAGCAGAAAGGTCAGGGTCCGCGTCCGGATCTCGTGTTCGGGCACCAGATGGCGGACCAGCGTCTGAAAGAAGGTCTCATCCGGGATCCAGGTCGTGCGGAAGAACCGCATCACGTCGTGGCGTCTGCGGGTGAACTCCAGCACGGCCTCGATCGTGCGACGGCGCAGGCACCACCACTGGCTGCCGATCTGCATCTGGATGTCACCGGGCACCTTACGCGCCAGCTTGAGCCGGCGTTGCAGATCCATCGAGGCATAAAACAGCTGCTTGTGCGCGCGTTCGTTGAAGAAGTGGCGGTAAATCAGCCGGTCTTCGCGGATGCCGGTCTTGATCCAGTCGGAATTGAAGAAATCGAAACTTTCGATGTAGTCGACCTCTTCGCGGTCAAGAAACTTGTGCGCGAATTCGGCGGTTTTCGTCGGCATGCAGTCGCCCGACAGCATGTAGAAATGGGTGGCGCGGGGAAACGCCTCCACCGCCGCTTCGACAGCCAGCAGCGTCGCCTGCACCAGACTCCACTGGCCCCAGCCGCATTTGATCCGCCGCGCCGCAAACGCGACCGACGGATTGGGATCAAGCGCGGTCCGGATCTTGTCGTAATCTGCCGTCCCGGAGCGCGCATCGAAATGGATCGCGATGAAATCTCCGGCCGCCGTCAGGCGCTGCGCCTGGGCGATGATGCCCTCGGGGTCCTTGTGACACAGCAGGATGTAGGCGATTTTTGCCATATCTGAAACACTTGCAATTAGATGGGCGCCACTGTTCCTCTAAATACCTTTATCACGCATTGAAAAGACAGCGTTTCTTTGCTTTTTTGCAAGGCAACGACCCTGACGACCGGTCGGGGCACCAAGGGAGGCACAGCAGATGGGATTTCCGGGCACCTGGATGACGGAAAGCGAAAGCATGGTCTACCGCGTGGTGCCGAAATGCGCCTGCTCGACGATCGGGCAGATCATGTTTTACGCCGATCACGGCAGCTTCTTTGACGGCGACATCCACGACAGCACGGCAGGCCTGCACAAATGGGCGCAAGAGGCGAGCCAACCCTTGATCGAGCGCAACGTCAAGCAGCACAAATCCTTTGCCTTCACCTGCGTGCGCAATCCCTACACCCGCATCCTGTCGTCGTTCTTCGACAAGATCTGCGGCATCCAGCGCAACGGCAAACGCTATCGCGGCAACCTCGTGCCGCTTCTGACCCAGAAATACGGGGTCGAGGTCGGCGGGCCGGACGGCAAGGACGACTTCGACCAGATCGCCAGCTTCCGGCGCTTTTTGCTGTTCGCGCGCGATACGATCCGCTGGAAGAAACCGATGGAGCCGGACATCCACTGGTCGGCGATGTCGGGGCACGTCTCGACCTACATCGTCAACGGCGGTCGGTATGACCACATCTTTTTCACCGAAAAGTTCGACGAGGGCATGGGTGTGGTGCTGAAGAAGACCCGGCAAAAGCACAAGATCGACCTCAAGAAGATCCCCCGCTTCAACGAAAGCGAAGGCCACGGCCCCAAGCGTGCGCACCCGGTCGAGGCCTATTTCGACGATCTGTCGATGCATCTCGTCTGGGAAATCTACAAACGGGATTTCCAGGTGTTCAAGTATGATTTCGAAAACCCGGCCAACAAGATGCCGATCGACGAGATCGATCTGGCCGAGGTGCACGCCAAGCTGGGGGACTGAGGCTTATGCCACCAAGGGGGGGGGGGTGTGCCCCCCCCCCCCCCCCCCCGGGGTTTTTGGGGAGTTTGAAGTGGGTGGGGGGGGGGTGGGGGGGGAAGAAGGAGTACCAGCCCCAAAACCCC
>JANNNU010000053.1:0-8504 GCA_031398695.1 Paracoccaceae bacterium
CATGTCCATGTCGCCGTAGGCATAGAACGGGTCGCGTGTGTTGTCCGAAGCGAAGCTGACGTTGATGCCGCGCGCTTTCATTTCGTGCACCAGCGTGATGCCGCGCGACCGGGGGGTGCGACCGGCCTGACGGTCTTGCAGATAAAGGTTGCACATCGGCAGGCTGACCACATGCAGCCCCGCCCGCGCCACCAGATCGAGCGTCTCGAACGCCTCCGCCTCGGGCATCCGCGCGACCGAACAGCAGTGGCCGACCACGACCGGGGCCGAAAAGCCCGTCTCGATCACCGCCTCGGCAATGGCGCGCAGCGTGTTCGCGCTGGGATCCTGCGTCTCGTCCACGTGGAAATCCGCCGCCAGACCCCGCTCGGCGGCCATTCGCAGAAACTCTCGCAGGCGTTGCGCGATATCGGGCATCGGATAGGTGACCATCCCAAGGACGCCCCGATGGTCCGCCACGATGTCGGCGGTGCGGCGGAATGGCCCGTCGGTCGAAAAATCACCGGCCCCGATCAGACAGGCCGCCTGCAGATCGATCCGCCCGGCCCAGGCCGCGCGCATTTCGGCAAAGACCGGAAAGCTGATGTCATCCTGCGGCGCGATGGCGTCCAGATGCGTGCGGATCGCGCGGGTGCCGTGGGCATAGGCGCAGCGCAACGCGAAATCCATCCGCCGCGCCAGATCGGCAGCGGTCCAGCGCGCCACACGGTCAGCCCCGACGGTCTTGAGTGCACCGTCGAACGTCCCGTCGGGGTTCCGACGGCGCGGCCAGATATGGCCCTTGTCGAGATGGGTGTGCATGTCGACGAAACACGGCAGCACCATCGCGCCGCCCATGTCGATCCGCATCGAAGCACCTGCTACGATCGTCGCGCCGAACGCGATCGACGTGCGCACCAGATCACCGGGAAGCCCCAGGAGACAGGCCGTAACCGTCACGTTGTCCAGTTGGACGGGGCCGTCCGGCAAGGTTCTGAAATCGGTCATTCCCGCTTCACCGCGCTTTCATGCCATTTTCGCAGGCTCAGATGCGACAGGATCGACAGGCCCGCAAATATCACCACCCCGGACACCGCGATCAGGATCAGCGCCGCAAACATCCGCGGGATGTTCAGCCGATACCCGGCTTCGAGGATGCGGAACGCAAGGCCCGACCCGATCCCCCCGGTTCCCGCAACATACTCGGCAACGATGGCGCCGATCAGGCTCAGGCCGCCTGCGATCCGCAACCCCGACAGGAAATATGGCAGCGCCGAAGGCAATTGCAGATAGCGCAACGTCTTCCACCGCCCCGCGCCGTAAATCCGCATCAAGTCGCGCAGGTTGCTGTCCGCCGAATTGAGCCCGAGCGTGGTATTCGCAAGAATTGGAAAGAACGCGACGATCCAGGCGCACAGCAGCAGCCCGATTGTTCGATTTTCGACATAGATGAAAATCAGCGGCGCGACCGAAACCACCGGGGTCACCTGCAAGATCACCGCGAACGGATAGAAACTCATCTCGGCCCAGCGGCTCTGGGTGAACAGAACGGCCAACCCGACCCCACCGATCACGGCGACGGCCAGCGCCATGAACGTGATCTGCAACGTGACCAGCAACGCGTCGAACAGGATCGGCCAATCCTTGATCAGCGTTTCCAGCACGCGGCCCGGACCCGGCAGAATGTAATGCGGGATCGCGTTCCACACCACCACCCTGTCCCAGCCCCAAATCGCCAATCCCAGCACGACGACCGGCATCAGCCAACGGCCGACGCCCTCGATCCGCTTGCGGCGCGCGTCCCGCGCCTCGTCGGCGTCGACCAGCGCCTCGGCCTGCGACACCGAACGATCGACGACCGTCATGCCGCCTCTCCCATCGCGTCGGCCAGCGCTTCGGAGGCGACGGTGCAGTGCGCGGCATATTGCGCCGACGTGCGGAACGCGAGGTCGCGCGGATAGGGCGCATCGACCGCCAGTTCCCGGATCACCCGCCCGGGGCGTGCCGCCATGACGATCACCCGGTCCGACAGGAACACCGATTCAAAGACCGAATGCGTGACGAAGATCACCGTACAGCCGATCTGGTCGCGCAGCCGCAGCAGGTCGTTGTTCAACTTTTGCCGGGTGATTTCGTCCAGCGCGGCAAAGGGTTCATCCATCAGGATCAGCCTCGGGTTGGTCACCAGCGCACGGGCGATCGACACCCGCATCTTCATGCCGCCCGACAATTCACGCGGATAGGCATCCAGAAACGACCCGAGGCCCACCAGTTCCAGCGCCTCGGTCACCTGCGCCTTCACGGATGAAAACGACTGGCCGCGCAGGCGAAACGGCAGCCAGACGTTCTGCGCCACGGTGGCCCAGGGCATCAGCGTCGGTTCCTGGAATACCACGCCCAGATCGCCCACCCCCTGCCCGCCAGCCCACAGGATGCGCCCCGACGTGGGCCGGGTCAGCCCCGCGATCAGCCGCAGCGCCGTCGACTTGCCGCACCCCGACGGCCCGAGCAGCGAGATGAAATCCCCTTCGTTCACCGTCAGGGTCATCCGTCGCAGCGCCACCACCCCGCCGTTGAATGTCTTGTCCACACCCTGCACTTCCAGCAGCCGGGCGCGCTGCCCCATCGGCAGGATCGGTCGGTGTGTCGACATGTGGTGCCCCCGTGCACAAGGGGCGGCCCGCGGACCGCCCCTCTGGTCTTACTTCTTCAGATCCATCCCCACACCAGTTCCGACAAAGCTGTAGTTGATGACCGTCGACAGATCGAGGTCGGCCGCCACCACCCCGGCCGCAACCATCTTGTCGTAGAAGTCCTTGACCTGAACTTCTGTCATCACGCCGATGCCCTTTTCCAGCGCATCGCCGGAATCCACGATGCCCGCTTCCTTCATCTTCTCGATGCCGAACGCGATCTGCTCGTCGTTCATGTCGGGATTGTCCGTCTTGATCATGGCGTTCGCGGCGGCGTTGTCGCCGTAAAGGTAGTTGTACCAACCCTTGATCGACCCTTCGACGAAACACTTCACCACCTCGGGCTTCGTCGTCACCGTGTCGGCCATCGTCTCGATCAGCGTCGAATAGGTCGAATAGCCCGCGTCGGCAATCAGCCAGACGTCCGGCTTGAACCCACCCTCCTTCTCGACCATCAGCGGCTCCGACGACAGATACCCCTGCATCCCCGAGTTTTCGTCCGCGATGAACGGCGCGGGGTTGAAGGTGTAGGGCTGGCGCTGTTCCTCGGTGAACCCGTAGGCCTTGATCATCCACTGATAGAAGCTTGCATACCCGGCATCGCCGATCAGCAGCGTCGGCAGAGTCTTTAACTCCTCGAACGAGGCCACCTTGCCCGGATGGGTCAGAATCACCTGCGGTTCCTTCTGGAACGAGGCGCCGACGACCACCACCGGGATTCCCTCGGCGGCGGCGCTGAACGCCTCCAGCAGGTTGCCGCCCATGTTGAACTGGATCTGCCCCGCCAGCATCAGCGCGCGGTTGTTGACCTGCGGCCCGCCCGGCTGGATCGTCACATCAAGGCCACAAGCGGCATAGGTGCCGTCGGCTACCGATTGATAAAAGCCGCCATGTTCGGCCTGCGCCAGCCAGTTGGTGCCGAAAACGACAGCCTCCTGCGCGGTGGCCATACCCACGCCGGCCGCCATCGCCGCACCGGTCGCCGCTGCCGCAATCGAGATCCGTGTCAAAGTCATCGTTCAAACCCCCTGTCTGATTCCTCAGCCATCAAGCTAGGTCACCTCCAGACACAGGCGATGCGCGCCACGCAGCGGCCGGGGATTCTGGCGCCTCAGCACAAAGGATACGCGCAATTTGGCGCATTTTGCACGATTTTTGCGCGGTATGGCAGAAAATTCGGTCGGGGCCGCATCGGGCTTGGCTTTTGCCCGCCGCGGCCCAAACATCGGCGCAACTACCGAAAGGCATGCCATGAAAACGCTGCACCCGCCGACCATCGCCCCGCCGTTTGCCGCCTATGCGCACGGGGTTGCCGTGCCAGCCGGCGCGCGGCTGGTCGTCACGTCGGGCCAACTGGCGCTGACGCCCGACGGTCAGGTGCCGGCCGGGGCGCGCGCGCAGGCCGATCTTTGTTTTGCCAACTGCGCCGCGATTCTGGCCGAGGCGCAGATGACCCCGGCCGATGTGATCCGGATCAACGCCTTCGTGACAGACCGGGCGCACATGCCCGACTACATGGCTGCCCGCGATGCGTGGCTGGCAGGCGTGACGCGCCTGCCCGCGTCTACGCTGGTCATCGTCTCGGGCTTCACCCGGCCCGAGTTTCTGGTCGAAGTCGAAGTGACCGCCGCCGCCCTGCCGCCTACTTTGCCGTGATGCGCCCATCGGTGTAGGCCTTGTAAGGCCCCGCCGCCGCCAGATACTCTGCGACCACATCGGCCAGATCCGGACCGAAGTCATAGGCGTTGGCCGCATCGCGGAACATCCGATATCCGTCACCTCCGTTGCGTACGAAGTTGTTCGACACCATCAGATATCGTTTGGCCGGATCGAGTGCGACGAACGCGCCGGCCTCGACGACCCTGACATCCGAAACCCGCGCGCCGACCGGGGCTGCGGCATCAAAGCTGAACGTCAGGCCTGACACCTGCGGAAACCTCCCGCCGCCGTCCGCCACTTCGCTGACGCCATTTTCCAACGCGTCGAGGATCTGCGCCCCGGTCACCTCGAAGGTCGACAGCGTGTTCTGGAATGGCAGCACCGTCAGCACCTCGCCCATCGTCACCGGCCCCGCATCGATCGAGGCGCGCACCCCGCCGCCGTTCTGCAAGGCGATCGTCACCCCCTGATCGGCCACCCGCGCGAGCATCGCATCGGCGATCAGGTTGCCCATCGGACATTCCACGGCGCGACAGACCTCGCGCGATCCGTCGATCGCGGTCGCAGCCTCGGCCACCACCTTCGACCGGATCTCTTCCAGCGGTGCCGCCATTTCGGCCACCCGCGCCACGGTCGGGGCATCCTCGGCCACCGCCGCGTCCATGATCAACGGCTCGCCCGTGGCCGAAACCACCTCGCCCGCGTCATTGAACACCACGTTCAGCTCACCCAGAAACTTGCCATAGGCATAAGCCGACACGATGGCGGTCGCCCCCACCACGGTCGGATAGGGCCCGACGGCATCGTCCGACACGTTTGACAGATAAGTGTTGGAATGCCCGCCCACGATGACGTCCACCCCGGTCGTTTCGGCCGCGACCCGCTTGTCCACCTCATAGCCCGAATGGCTGAGCACGATGATCTTGCTGACCCCCGCCGCCGTCAGCGCATCGACCTCCTGCTGCACCGCCCCCACCGGATCGGTGAAGACGATGTTCGGCCCCGGACTGGCCAACTCATCGGTGTTCTGCGGCGTCAGCCCGATCAGGCCCAGCGTCTCGCCACCCCGCTCGATCACCGTCGATTTCATCAGCTTGCCGGCCAGCACAGGCTCGCCCGACACATCGGCATTCGACATCAGCACCGGAAAGCCCACCGCATCCATGAACCCGCGCAGCACCTCGGGTCCGTCGTCGAATTCGTGGTTGCCCACCGTCATCGCGTCATAGCCAAGCTTGGTCATGAACTCGGCCGAGGCCGCGCCTTTGTAATAGGTATAAAACAGCGTTCCTTGAAACTGGTCGCCGCCGTCCACCAGAATCGAGGTTTCGGCGCGCGCCCGCGCCGCGGCGATCGCCGTGACCAGCCGCGCCACGCCACCGAAACACGCGCCCTCCGCGGCATCCTCGGCCGAACAGCCCGAATCGAACTGCGAGATCGGCTCGAACCGCGCGTGAAAATCGTTGGTATGCAGGATGGTCAGCGCAAAGTCGGCCTGCGCCGCCCCGGCCATCAGGGTCAGGGCCGCCGCCGATCCAAGGATGTTGCGTAGCATGGCAGGATCTCCGTTCTTGAGGATATGCAGCAGCGTCGCACCGGGCGCACGTCCGGTAAACCCGCCGGAGCCCAAACGTGCCGTGACACCTTAACATCGGCGTGACACCGCCACCTCGTGCCGGCAAAGACGCGGGCATTGACCAATCTTCGGGCACAGGGCATGACGCGACACATGCTGATCCTCAAGATCCTCCGCCGAGCCGAATGGAACGCCCTGCGCGCGGCGGGCACGACGCTTGGCGCGCCCGTCGATCTGGCCGACGGCTACATCCACTTCTCGACCGCAGCCCAGGTGGCCGAAACCGCCGCGAAATATTTCGCCACCGAAAGCGATCTCGTGCTGGTGGCCTGCGATGCAGGCAAACTCGGCACCGCGCTGAAATGGGAGCCGTCGCGTGGTGGCGCGCTCTTTCCCCACCTCTACCGCCCGCTGACCCTTGCGGATGTGGTCTGGGACAAGTCGCTGCCGCTGGGGGCGACTGGCCACATCTTCCCCGAAGGTGTGTGGTGAACCTCTACGAACGCGCAGGCCTGGCGGCGCTGCACAGGCTAGACCCCGAAACCGCACATGGTTGGTCGCTCCGCGCTCTGCAAACCGGCGTCGTGCCGCTGCCGGGTCCGGTCGCCACGTCCCGCCTCGCCACCACGCTGGCCGGACTGTCTCTTTTGAACCCGATCGGGCTCGCTGCCGGATACGACAAGAACGCGACCGCGCTCGACCCGCTGTCACGTGCCGGGTTCGGGTTCATCGAGGTCGGCGCCGCCACGCCCCGTGCCCAAGAGGGTAACCCCCGCCCCCGCCTCTGGCGACTGACCGAAGATCGCGCCGTCATCAACCGCTTCGGCTTCAACAACCAGGGCGCCGGGGCGATAGCCGCCCGCCTGGCCGCCCGCAAACCCGGCCCGGTCCCTGTCGGCCTGAACCTCGGCGCCAACAAGGACAATCCCGACCGCGCCGCCGACTTCGCCGCCGTCCTCGCCACCTGCGGGCCGCATGTCGATTTCGCGACCGTCAACGTCTCTTCGCCCAACACCGAGAAACTGCGCGATCTGCAAGGCCCCGCCGCGCTGGCAGCCCTTCTCGACCGTGTGATGGAAACCCGCAGCACCCTTGCCAGACCGATCCCGATCTTCCTCAAGATCGCGCCCGACCTCAACCCCGACGCCCTCGCGCAACTGGCCGAGGTTGCCCTCGCCTCCGGCATCCACGGGCTCATCGCCACGAACACCACACTCGACCGCACCGGCCTCACCAGCCGCCACGCGAACCAACCCGGCGGCCTTTCCGGCGCGCCGCTGTTCGAACGTTCCACCCGCATCCTCGCCCAGCTTTCATACCTGACCGGCGGCAAGATCCCCTTGATCGGCGTGGGGGGCGTCAGCACCCCCGAACAGGCATACGCCAAACTCCGCGCCGGCGCGTCAGCGGTCCAGCTTTACTCGGCCATGATTTACGAAGGCATCGGCCTGATCCCCCGCCTTGCCCAGGGTCTTGATGCCCTCCTCGCCCGCGACGGCTTCACCAGCCCCGATCAAGCCATGGGCACAGGCCGCGCCGCCTGGCTCTGACCTGCTTTCACCTTGGCACAAATATCCTCGGGGGGTGAATGCCGCAGGCAGAGGGGGGCAGACAGCCCCCCCTCCTTTGCCTCAGAACGCCTTGAAGGTCATCGTCGTCAGCGTCCGCACGATGCCGGAGATGTCGAACAACCGCTCCGACAGATAGCGCCCCACGTCTTCGCCCTCAGGGATATAGACCTTCGCGATCAGATCATATTCGCCGCTGGTCGAATACAACTCGCTGACCACCTCGCGGTCGTAGACGGCCGTGGCCACCGCATAGGTCTGCCCCGGCACACAGCGAAACTGCACGAACACACAGATCATTCCGAACTCCCTTCCGCCTGCAACGCCAATGCTGCGGGCACCCGCGCTAAATCCTCCACGCCCAGGGCCGCCTTCGGCAAGCCCAGCCGGTTGCGCACGACCCACAGCAGACGCTTTTCCGCCCGCGTGATCGCGACATAGGCCAGCCGCTTCCACAGCGGCAAACCCGCTTCGGACCGCCCCGATTGCGCGGCGGCATAAAGATCGGGCGCAAACACCTGCACGTCCGACCACTGGCTGCCTTGCGCCTTGTGGATCGTCACCGCCGCCCCGTGCAGGAAAGTGGCCCCCATCGTGGCGGCCGAGGGGATGAACGGCTCTTCCTCGTCGGGCTTCTCGATCTTGATGATGCTCGCCGCAGACACCTGCGGTTCTTCCGCACCCACCACATGCAGCCGCGCAAAGCCCGACCGGTTGCCGGGGCCGAGGTAGATCACCTGCGCCCCCTTGATCAGCCCGCGCGCCTCGAGGTCGATGCGCTTCTTCCGGTGCTTCAGCGGCAACTCGATCCCGTCGCAGATCAACGGCTCGCCGGGCAGCAATTCATCCTCGGGCGCGCCGAACGCGCCGCGGAACGCGCTGATCAGCCGCACCCGCGTCGCGTTGCGCCAGACCAGCACCGGGCTGCGCGCCATCAGACCGGCATCGACCCGTTCGGCCCAGACCACCCGGTCGTCCCGCGCCGCCGCCGCCTGCACCATCGCCTCGAAATCCTCGAACCGCAGCCGG
>JANNNU010000066.1:0-1829 GCA_031398695.1 Paracoccaceae bacterium
GCCGGTCGTCGGCTCGTCCAGGATGTAGAGCGTCCGCCCCGTCGCCCGGCGCGACAGCTCCTTCGACAGCTTGATCCGCTGCGCCTCGCCGCCCGACAGGGTCGTCGCCTGCTGGCCGACCTTGATGTAGCCAAGGCCCACCTGGCACAGGGCATCCATCTTTTCGCGGATCGACGGGACGGCCTGAAAGAAGTCCTGCGCATCCTCGCAGGTCATGTCAAGAACGTCGGCTATGCTCTTGTTTTTGAACTTGATTTCCAGCGTTTCCCGGTTGTAACGGGCGCCCTTGCACGTCTCGCAGGTGACATAGACGTCGGGCAGGAAGTGCATCTCGATCTTGATGACGCCGTCGCCCTGGCACGCCTCGCACCGCCCGCCCTTGACGTTGAAGCTGAACCGCCCGGGCTGATAGCCGCGCGCCTTGGCCTCGGGCAGGCCCGCATACCAGTCGCGGATCGGGCCGAAGGCGCCCGTGTAGGTGGCTGGGTTCGACCGCGGCGTGCGGCCGATGGGGCGCTGGTCGATGTCGATGACCTTGTCGAGGTGTTCGAATCCCTTGATCGTTTCGCAAGGCGCCGGGGTTTCATGGGCGCCGTTCAGGCGCATGGCGGCGGTCTTGAAGAGGGTTTCGATGGTCAGCGTGGACTTGCCGCCGCCCGAGACGCCCGTCACGCAGACGAACATGCCGAGCGGAAACTCCGCCGTGACGTCTTGCAGGTTATTCCCTGAAGCCTTTACTACGGTGAGCTTTTTCCCGTTCCCCTTGCGCCGGGTGCGGGGGACCGAAACTTCCCGCGCGCCTGACAGATACTGCCCCGTGACCGAGGCCGGATCGGCCGCGACCTGCGCCGGGGTCCCGTGGCTGACCACGCGGCCGCCATGCACCCCGGCCCCCGGCCCGATATCGAAGACATAATCCGCCTCGCGGATCGCCTCTTCGTCATGCTCGACCACCAGCACCGTATTCCCCTGATCGCGCAGGTTCTTCAGCGTCGTCAACAGCCGGTCGTTGTCGCGCTGGTGCAGGCCGATACTCGGCTCATCCAGCACATACAGCACCCCCGTCAGGCCGGACCCGATCTGCGAGGCGAGACGGATGCGCTGGCTTTCGCCGCCCGAAAGCGTCCCCGCGTTCCGCGCGAGCGTCAGGTAATTGAGACCGACATTCACAAGGAAACCAAGACGTTCGCGGATTTCCTTCAGAATCGCGCGGGCGATCTCGTTCTTCTGCGACGTCAGGACCTCGGGCACCGTGCCAATCCAGGCATGTGCCTCGCTGATCGACATCTGGACCACCTGCCCCGCATGCAGGCCGCCGATCCTGACCGCCAGCGCCTCGGGCCGCAGGCGGTAGCCGTGGCAGGTGCCGCAGGGGCGGTTGTTCTGGTAGCGCTCCATCTCCTCGCGCGACCAGGCGGAGTCGGTCTCCTTGTAGCGGCGTTCCATGTTGGGGATGACGCCTTCGAAGACGCGCCGCACCTTGTAGACGCGGCCACCCTCGTCATAGCTGAAATCGATCTCCTCCCCGCCTGAACCATACAGGAACAGCGCCTTGACCTCGGAAGAGAGGTCCTTCCATTTGGTCTTCTTGTCGAATTTGTAATGCTTCGCAAGGGCTTCCACGGTCTGCGTGAAGTAGGGCGACTTCGACTTGGCCCAGGGCGCGATGGCCCCCTGCGGGATGCTCAACCCCTGATCGGGAACCACCAGCCGCTCGTCGAAGAACAGCTCGACCCCAAGGCCGTCGCAGGCAGGACAAGCGCCGAAGGGCGCGTTGAACGAAAACAGGCGCGGCTCGATCTCGGCGATGGTGAAGCCCGACACGGGAC
>JANNNU010000076.1:0-26839 GCA_031398695.1 Paracoccaceae bacterium
GTGGGGCGCTACATCGTCTCGGCCGAAGGCGACCTGATCGCCTTGGGTGCCGACGTCTGGGTGGGGTTCTTCGAGCTGAAGCGCGAGCGTTTTTCGTCCGAACAGGTCCGTTTCACCGGCAAGGTCATCGACGAGGTTAACGCCGATATCCAGTGTCTGGTCGAGGTTGAAGACCGCATCACGCTGGGCCTGTTCAACACCGACATCCTGAAGGATCGCCGCAAGTTCACCGACCGGCTGGTAGTCGATGGCAACGACCCGCGCGGCATCGACGTGGCGCTGGCCGCGAAAAAGGCCTACCCCGTCGTCACCGCCCGCACCAACGCCTTTGCCCGCGATGCGGATGGTCTGGTGTTTTCGCGCGACTGCCTGGAGGTGACGCTGACCACCCCGGGCGGCGAGGCCGTGCATGTGCTGGTCAACCATTTCAAGGCCAAGGACCGCAAGCCGACGGAATCGAACGAAAAACGCCGCAGGCAGGCTGCGTTCGTGTCGGAAATCCTGAAGACCCGCTATGACCTGACCCGCGATTTCGTCATCGTCGCGGGCGATCTGAACGATGAACCGGGCTCTGCCCCGCTGGCCCCGCTGCACGCCACCCCCGGCCTGACCGACGTGTTCGATGTGGTGAACCGCCCAAAGGCGGACCGCTGGACCTACTATTACGGCGTCGACAAGGCGTTCAACACCATCGACTATCTGTTCGTGTCGGACGCCCTGAAACCCCGCGTCACGGCTGCCGGGATCGAACGGCGCGGTATTGCCGAGCTGTCGAAACTGACCAACGGGGTCGAGGTGGAGTTCACCGGGATCACCAGCTGGCGCGTCGCCGCGTCTGATCATGGCGCGGTCTGGGCCGATTTCGACATGCCGGGCGGCTGAACCCGGCAGCGTCGGGATTGCACGGCTGCGCAAGGGGCGGTAAGGCCAGCGCATGCTGTCTTATCAACACCTGTATCACGCCGGGAACCTGGCCGATGTCCAGAAACATGCCGCTTTGGCCTGGGCGCTGGATTATCTGACGCAGAAGGACAAACCGCTGACCTATGTCGAAACCCACGCCGGGCGCGGGGTCTATGATCTGGGCGCGGACGAGGCGCTGAAGACCGGCGAGGCGGCGGGCGGTGTCGCGCGCGCCGAAAGCTGGTTCAAGCCCGACCACCCTTACCGCCGTCGTCTGGCCGAGGCGCGGGCATCGCTGGGCCCCGCCGCCTATCCCGGCTCGCCGACGGTCGCGGCCCTGTCGTTGCGCGACGGCGATGTGATGCACCTGGCCGAACTGCACCCGCAGGAACACCGCGCGTTGGTGGAAAACCTGTCGCCATGGGGCGCGCACATTCAGGCGCGCGACGGGTTCGACATGGCCCTTGCCGTCTGCCCGCCGACCCCGCGTCGGGGCCTGATGCTGATCGACCCGTCGTACGAGGTGAAGGCGGACTACGACCGCATCCCGAAAATCATCGGGCAGATCCATCGCAAGTGGAACGTCGGCGTGATCATGCTGTGGTATCCGCTGCTGGCGGGCGGCGTTCACGGCCCGATGCTGGCCGATCTGGCCGCCGCGTTCCCGGACGGTCTGCGCACCGAGGTCCGCTTCCCCCCGGTTCGCGACGGCCACCGGATGGAGGGGTCCGGCCTCTTTGTCGTCAATCCGCCTTACGGCATGGCCGAAGAAGCCGCACGCATCGCCAAACTGTTTCGTGACCATGCCCGCTAGGGCGTCGGCGGTTTTCCCCGTTGGCAAAGCCGGGCGTCCCGATTAACTATTCCGCCATGATCACGAACATCCTGCGCCAATTGCTGGCCCCCGCCCCCACCCAACTGGCCGACCCCGATGCCCGGCTTGCGCTGGCCGCCCTGCTGGTGCGCATCGCCCGCACCGACGGGCTTTATTCGGGCGAAGAGGTCGAACGCATCGACCGCGTGCTGATGACCAGGCATGCCCTCGGCCCGTTCGAGGCCGCCGCCCTGCGTGCCGAGGCTGAAACACTGGAGGTCGAGGCACCCGACACCGTGCGCTTCACCCGCGCGCTGAAAGAGGCCGTGGCCGTCGAACACCGCGTGGGCCTGATGCAGGCGCTGTGGTCGGTGGCGCTGGCCGACGATCTGCGCGACGATCAGGAAGACCGCTTGATGCGTCTGGTGTCCAGCCTGCTGGGCCTGACCGATGTGGAATCGGCTCAGGCGCGCAAACGGGCGTCGCACGAATGATCGCCTCGCTGGGCATGTACGATCCCGTTCCGTTGCAGGCGGCGAACGACCGCTACTGGGCGCTGATCCGCGACGGCTTGCGGGCGTACGGTGCCGCGGCCCCCGACGCGCTGACCCGCGGCCCGGATGCCTACTGGCCCGCCTGGCAGGCGCCGGATCTGGTGTTCAGCCAGACCTGCGGCCTGCCGTTCCGCTCCCGGCTGCACACCAAGGTGACGCTGATCGGCACGCCGGATTTCGGCCTGACAGCGTGCCCGCCCGGTTACTACCGCTCGCTGTTCGTGGCGCGCCAGGATGATCCGCGCGACCGGTTGGCCGACTTTGCCGGTGGCAGGCTGGCCTACAACGAAGAGTTGTCGCAGTCGGGCTGGGGAGCGCCCTACAACCATGCGGCAGCACTGGGGCTGCACTGGTCGTCGCTGCTGCGGACCGGGGCACATGCCACCGCGTCCAAGGCCGTCGCCGACGGCGAGGCCGACATCGCGGCGATCGACGCGCTGACGTGGGAACTGCTGTCGCAACACGAACCCTGGCCGCACCGGCTGAAGATCGTCGAAACCACGCAGCCGACCCCCGGCTTGCCCTACATCGCAGGTCCGGGCGCCGATGCGGACCTGCTGTTCGCGGTCGTCGCGGCCGCGATCGACCGGCTGTCGCCGCAGGACCGCGCCTTGCTGCACCTGCGCGGCATCGTGCGGATCTCCGCGGCCGATTATCTCGCGGTGACCATCCCGCCCGCACCCGAGGCGATGGCCGCGGCATCGTGATTAAAATACAGGCAGCCCCTGCTATCCGTGGCGCAATGGTCGTTGCATTGGCCGACGAATTGCGCCCTATTTGTGCGATGCTCACAAAAGATACGGTCCAGTGACCCAGAACCTTCCCGCGAACGCCGCCACGCCGGTCATTGCGATCCATGACCTGCACAAAGCATACGGCAGCCTCGAAGTGCTAAAGGGCGTCGATCTGACCGCCCCGCGCGGCCATGTCATCAGTCTGATCGGATCGTCCGGGTCCGGCAAATCCACCCTGCTTCGCTGCTGCAACCTGCTGGAGGACAGCCAGGCCGGCGAGATCCGCTTCGAGGGCGAGGCTGTGCGCTGGAAAGGTCAGGGCCTGGGCCGCCACCCGGCCGACCGCGCGCAGGTCACCCGGATGCGCACCAACCTGTCGATGGTGTTCCAGCAGTTCAATCTGTGGTCGCACATGACGATCCTGCAAAACGTCATGGAAGCGCCGCTGACCGTGCTGAAACGCGACCCTGCCGAGGTCGAGGCGACCGCGCGCAAATACCTGGCCAAGGTCGGCATCGTCGAGAAATGCGATGCCTGGCCCGCCCAGCTTTCGGGTGGCCAGCAACAGCGCGCCGCCATTGCCCGGGCGCTGTGCATGGAACCGCGTGCGCTGCTGTTCGACGAGCCGACCTCCGCTCTCGATCCCGAACTGGAACAGGAAGTCGTCAAGGTGATCAAGGCGCTGGCTGAGGAGGGCCGCACGATGATCCTGGTGACGCACGACATGAAACTTGCCGCCGATGTGTCGGATCACGTCATTTTCCTGCACCAAGGCAAGGTCGAGGAGCAAGGCCCGCCCGACCGGCTGTTCAGCAACCCGCAGACCGAACGGTTGCGCGGGTTCCTGTCGGCAACGGCCTAGAATAACCAACCACTCAGGGAGACAACAATGAAGAAACTTCTGCTTGCAACCGCGCTTCTGGCGCTGGGAACCGGCCTCGCCGCAGCACAGACCGTGCGTCTGGGGACCGAGGGCGCCTATCCGCCCTACAACTTCATCAACGACGCGGGCGAGGTGGACGGGTTCGAACGCAAGCTGGGCGACGAGCTGTGCAAGCGCGCCGCGCTGACCTGCGAATGGACCACGAACGAGTGGGACAGCATCATTCCAAACCTGCAATCGGGCAACTATGACGTGATCATCGCCGGCATGTCGATCACCGACGAGCGTGAGGCGATCATCAACTTCAGCGACAACTACATCCCGCCGGCCGCTTCGGCCTATCTGGCGCTTAGCGCCGATGTCGATGTGAAGACCGCCGTCGTCTCGGCACAGGTTTCGACCATCCAGGCGGGCTATGTCGCCGAATCCGGCGCAACCCTGCTGGAATTCGCTACGCCGGACGAAACCGTCGCTGCCGTGCGCAACGGCGAGGCAGATGCAGTGTTCGCCGACAAGGATTACCTCGCCCCGATTGCGGCCGAGTCGAATGGCGAGCTGGTTCTGCTGGCCGAAGAAGTGCAGCTTGGCGGGGGCGTCGGTCTGGGCATGCGCGAAAGCGACACCGAGCTGAAGGCGAAATTCGATGCCGCCATCCAGTCGATGAAGGCCGACGGCACCCTGAACGCGCTGATCACCGAATACTTCGGTGAAGCGGCCGCAACGTTCTGATACGGACCGGGGGCGGCTGATTTCGGCCGCCCAATCCCCGATGTTCGCGTTCTGCGACGACCCCTCGACCCTGGACGGCCTTCCTTGGCTGTCGTGCTACCTGACCACGGGCAAGCACTTCGATTTCTATTGGTCGTTTCTGGTCGTTCTGCTGCTGCTGCTGGTCACCGCCCCTCTTGCGCTTGGCATGGGCGTTCTGGGCGCGATGGCCTCGCGCAGCCCGGTGCTGCCGCTGCGCTGGCTGGGTCGCGCCTACACCGCCATGGTGCGCGGGGTGCCCGACATCGTGTTCTTTCTGTTCTTCGTGATCGCGCTGGATCAGGGCATGGAATGGCTGCTGCATCAGGTGGTCTGCCCCGACTGGGACCAGCCGATCCGGCAGGGCACCGAGTTTCGCGTCTGCCCCGAAGCCAAGATTCCGTCCGGCAACGCCAGTGCGTTCTGGTATCAGGTCGACGGCTTTGTCCGCGCCGTGGTGACCTTTGCCCTTGTGTTCGGGGCGTTTGCCGCCAACGTGATATACGGCGCGATGCAGGCGGTGCCCAAGGCGCAGCTTGAAACCGCCGAAGCCTACGGCATGTCGCACCGCCAGGTGTTCCGCCGGGTTCTGGTGCCGCAGATGTGGGTCTATGCGCTGCCCGGCCTGTCGAACCTGTGGGTGATCCTGATCAAGGCGACGCCGCTCTTGTTCCTGCTGGGCGTGCAGGACATCGTCTATTGGGCGCGCGAACTGGGCGGGTCAAAGACCAGCGCCTATGAATACCCCCACCCCGACTGGCGGCTGTGGTATTTTCTGGCGCTGCTGGTGTTCTACCTCGTCGCCACCTGGGCGTCGGAAAAGGTGCTGGGCCGTCTGACCGCCACACTATCGCGGGGTCAGGCCACGGCGGCGGGCGAAGCGATGCGAAAGGCGGGCCTGTGACCTGCTGGGAAACCATCGGCGCCTATGCGTTCCGCTCGATCGGCATCGGCGAGCGGTTGCTGCCGCGCACCGATTTCACCCTGTGCCAGCAGTTCACCCTGATCGGATCGGGTCTGATCTGGAACCTTTACTTCGGCCTGCTGGCCCTGATGGCAGGGTTCTTCCTCGCCAACGCCGTGGCGCTGGCCAAGGCGTCGCGCAACCCATGGGCGCGCAAGCCCGCCGAATGGTTCATCTTCGTGTTCCGCGGCTCGCCATTGTTCATCCAGTTCTTCCTCGCCTACGAAACCTTCGTGATGCTGCCGCGCGCGGGCATCGACGTGTTCGGAATTACCGTAGCGACAGACTGGCTGACCAAGGCCTGGGCGGGGGCGCTGATCGTGCTGTTCCTCAACACCTCGGCCTACGCCGGTGAGATCTTCTACGGCGCGCTGCAATCCATCCCCAAAGGCGATCTCGAGGCGGCCGATGCCTATGGCATCACCGGATGGAAACGCTTCATCCGCATCCAGTGGCCGACCATGCTGCGCCTTGCGTGGCCTGCCTACACCAACGAGGCAATCTTCCTGTTCCACGCCACCACACTGGTGTTCTTTTCCGGTTTTCCCGCCTTCCAACAACGCGGCGACGCGCTGTATTATGCGGCCTATTTCGCCGATAAGACGTTCAACCCCTTCATCCCCTACCCCATCGTCGCGGTCTATTTCATCTGCCTGACGGCGGGGATCACGACGATCTACGCCGTCATCAATCGCCGCCTGAACCGCCATCTGCCCCAGAACCAGCGCGCCAGAATTCGCTTGCGCCCGCAGGTGATCCGGTAGTATCGTTAATTTGATCAAATTCTGCGTGCCACCCGGCGCGGCAGACGGGGATCGAAAACAGGGGATAGGATCAAGGGCATGATCCACAACCTGCTGCCTAGGGTGCAACGCCCCGGTGGCGGCATGCCCTGCCTGATGTGACATGATGAAAGACTGGCTGAGAAAGCATCCGGACGTCCGGACCATTCGCGTAGCCGCCGCAGACCTGAACGGTCAGGCCCGTGGCAAGCGGGTCCCGGCGCGCTTTGCCGACAAGGTGGTGAAGGACGGCACGCGGTTTCCGTTTTCGGTTCTGAACCTCGACATCTGGGGCGAGGATATCGACGACAGCCCGTTGGTGTTCGAACAGGGCGATCAGGACGGGCTGCTGAAGCCGACCGAACGCGGCTTCATGCCCATGCCGTGGCTCGAGGCGCCGACGGCCCTGCTGCCGATCTGGATGTTCCGCGAGAACGGCCAGCCCTACGAAGGCGACCCGCGCCACGCCCTGCGCGCGGTGCTGGAAAAGTTCAAAGCGCGCGGCCTGACGCCGGTCTGCGCCATCGAGCTCGAATTCTTCCTGATCGACGACAGCGGCAAGACCATGCAGGTCCCCGCCTCCCCCCGGTCCGGCAAGCGGCGCAAGGCGGCGGAGACGTTGTCGATCCGCGCGCTCGACGCATTCGATACGTTCTTCACCGACCTTTACGACGCCTGCGAGGCAATGGACATCCCGGCTGACACGTCGACCTCGGAAACCGGTCTCGGCCAGTTCGAGGTCAACCTGATGCACTGCGACGATGCGCTCCGCGCCGCTGACGATGCCTGGCTCTTCAAGATGCTGGTCAAGGGTCTGGCGCGGCGGCACGGCTTTGCCGCCAGCTTCATGGCCAAACCCTACCCGGAGTATTCCGGCTCGGGCCTGCACACGCACTTCAGCCTGCTCGACAGCGACGGGCGCAACGTGTTCGACAGCGGCGGGCCGAAAGGCACCGCCACCTTGCGCCACGCCGTCGCGGGCTGCCTGAACGCCATGCATGACTCCACGCTGATCTTCGCGCCGCACCAGAACAGCTATGAACGTCTGGTGCCCGGCAAACACGCCCCCACCGCCATCTCGTGGGGCTACGAAAACCGCACCTCCGCGATCCGCATCCCGGCCGGCTCTTCCTCGGCCCGGCGGATCGAACATCGCGTGGCGGGCGGCGACGTGAACCCCTATCTGATGCTGGCCGCCATTCTGGGTGCCGCGCTGAACGGGATCGAGGATCAGGAAGAACCGGCATCCCCGATCAACGGCAACGCCTATGCCGTCGAAGGCCTGCCGCAGATCCCCGCCAACTGGGAGGCGGCGATCGACGCGCTGGAAGGCAGCGCCATCGTGCCGCGCTTCCTGCACCCCGAGCTGATCAAGAACCTGATCTCGACCAAGCGGCAGGAACTGCACTACATCGAAGAACTCAGCGATCAAGAGCGGATCGAGCTTTACCTCGACACCGTCTGACCCACCCCATGCCCCCTTGACCAAGCGGGGGGGCCTGGCGCTACCCTGTTCCACCTTTAACACGGACATTCCATGCGGATCTGCATCCTGCAAACCGGCGCGGCCCCTGACGCCCTCTTGCCCACGACCGGCGACTATCCCGACATGTTCACCCGCCTGCTGGACGGGCACGATTTCACCTTTGCCACCTACCGCGTGTTGGACAGCCAGTTTCCGGCGTCCGTCACCGCGTGCGACGGCTGGCTGATCACCGGCTCACGCCACGGCGCCTACGAGGATCACCCCTGGATCCCCCCGCTTGAGGATTTCATTCGAGCCGCCTTCGCGGCTCACGTGCCCGTCGTCGGCATCTGTTTCGGCCACCAGATCATCGCACAGGCGATGGGCGGCCGGGTCGAGAAATACGCGGGCGGCTGGGCGGTCGGCCCAACCGACTATGACTTCGGCGGCCAGACAATGACGCTGAATGCGTGGCATCAGGATCAGGTCACCGTCAAACCCCAAGGTGCCGAGGTCATCGCCAGCAACGACTTCTGCGCCAACGCCGCCCTGCTTTACGACGACCGCGCCCTGACCGTGCAGGCCCACCCCGAGTTTCAGCCCGCCTTCGTCGATGGCCTGATGAAGACCCGGGGGCCGGGGCTGGTCCCTGACCCGCTGCTGGCGGCGGCTACCGCCCGTCTGGACCAGCCGCTGCAAGCCCGCACCATGGCCGCCCAGATCGCCGCGTTCTTCAAGCAACCCCGCAACCCGCAACCCTGAAAAACGGCGTGATACATGTCCAAGTGGACCGACCAACTGCCCGAAGCCGCCCTCGAATACATCGGAAACCGCCGGGTCGACGAGGTGGAATGCATCATCGGCGACATTGCCGGGGTGGCGCGCGGCAAGGCGATGCCGGCGTCGAAATTCGCCAAGCAGACCAACTATTACCTGCCAAATTCGATCTTTCTGCAAACGATCACCGGCGAATGGGCCGACAACCCGTTCGACAGCTTCACCGAGCCCGACATGGTGATGGTCCCCGATTTCACCACCGCAACCGCCGCGCCGTGGACTGCCGACGTGACGTTGCAGGTGATCCACGACGCGATGGATCAGGAAGGCCAGCCCATCGCCTTCAGCCCGCGCAACGTCCTGAAACGCATCGTGGCGCTCTACAATGCCGAAGGCTGGACCCCGGTGGTCGCACCCGAAATGGAGTTTTTCCTGACCGCCCGCAACATCGACCCCAACCAGCCGATCGAGCCCCCCATGGGCCGGTCGGGCCGCAAGGCCGCTGGGAAACAGGCCTATTCGATGTCGGCGGTCGATGAATACGGCAAGGTGATCGACGACATCTACGACTTCGCCGAGGCGCAGGGGCTGGAAATCGACGGCATCCTGCAAGAAGGCGGCGCGGGCCAGATCGAGCTGAACCTGGCCCACGGCGACCCGGTCAGTCTGGCCGACGAGGTGTTCTTCTTCAAGCGCCTCATCCGCGAGGCCGCGCTCCGCCACGACTGTTTCGCCACCTTCATGGCCAAACCGATTGAGGGCGAGCCGGGGTCGGCGATGCACATCCACACCTCGGTCGTGGACACCAAGACTGGCAAGAACATCTTTGCCGACAAGAAACTGGGCGAGACGGATGCCTTCCTGCACTTCATCGCAGGCATGCAGAACCACCTGCCGGGCGCCATCGCGCTGCTGGCGCCCTACGTGAACAGCTATCGCCGCTACGTCCCCGACTTTGCAGCACCCATCAACCTTGAATGGGGCCGCGACAACCGCACGACCGGCCTGCGCATCCCGATTTCCACCGCCGCTGGTCGCCGCATCGAAAACCGGCTGCCGGGGATGGATTGCAACCCCTACCTCGGGATCGCCGCGACGCTCGCGTGTGGCTATCTCGGGCTGAAAGAGACCAAGGCCCCGCGCCCCGAATTTGCCGGCAACGCTTATATCGACAGCGACGACATCGCGCGCAATCTGGGCGATGCGCTCGACATGCTTGAAGAGGACACGGCACTTTGCGATGTGCTGGGGATCGACTTCGTCCGGGTCTATGCCTCGGTCAAGCGCAACGAATACAAGGAATTCCTGCAAGTCATCAGCCCGTGGGAGCGGGAGCATCTTCTGCTGAACGTATGAACCTGCTGCACGCAAACGACCGCACCGGGCACTATCCCGCGTCGTATTACGCGGCTACGGCTACGCCTCTGGCCCCCTTTGCGCCCCTGCAAGGCAACCATCGGGCCGATGTCTGCATCGTGGGCGGTGGCTACACGGGCCTGTCCGCCGCCTTGCATCTGGCGATGCGCGGCTATGATGTGGTGGTGCTGGAAGCGCACCGCGTTGGGTTCGGCGCGTCGGGGCGGAACGGCGGGCAGGTCGGGTCGGGCCAAAGGCTCGATCAGGACGAACTGGAGCGTGTGGCCGGCACCACCCGTGCCCACGCGATGTGGGACATGGCCGAAGAGGCCAAGGCGCTGGTCGCCAGCCTGATCACCCGCCACATGATGCCCGTCACCCTGCACCCCGGCGTCGCCCACGCCTGCGACAGCCCCGCCGACCTGCGCCACGCCCGCGCCTATGCCGAAAAGCTTGCGCGCGACTATGCCTATGACAAGACCGATGTGCTGGAGCGCGACGCCTTTCGCGGCGTCGTCGGATCCGACAGCTTTCATGGTGGAGCCATCGACCACGGCGCGGGCCACCTGCATCCGCTGAACTTTGCCATCGGCCTGGCAAAGGCAGCCACCGATGCCGGTGCGCGCATCTTCGAGATGTCCGAAGTCTGCAAGCTGACCCCAGGCGCAAAGGCGGTGCTGCGAACGGCGCAGGGCACTGTCACCTGCGACCATGTCATCCTTGCGGGCAACGGCTATCTCGGCGGCCTTGCGCCCAAAGTCGCGGCGCGGGTGATGCCGATCAACAACTTCATCATCGCCACAGAACCCCTTGGCGACGCAGCGAAATCCGTTCTGACGCGCAACATCGCCGTGGCGGACAGCAAGTTCGTCGTCAACTATTGGCGGCTCAGCGACGACAATCGCCTGCTGTTCGGCGGCGGGGAATCCTATGGCTACCGCTTTCCCGACATCCTCAAGACGGTCACCGCGCCGATGCTGAAAATCTATCCCCACTTGCGCGACACCAGGATCGACTATGCCTGGGGCGGCACGCTGGCCATCACCATGAACCGGATGCCCGCCTGGATGCGCCTTACCCCCAATGTGCTGGCTGCCAGTTCCTGCTCGGGCCACGGCGTCGCGCTGTCGACCATGTCGGGAAAGATCCTCGCGGAAACGATCGCCGGCACCGCCGAACGGTTCGACCTGATGGCGACCCTGCCGCAGCCCGCATTCCCCGGTGGCCCGGCGATGCGCTGGCCGCTTCTGGTGCTGGCGATGACCTGGTATTCGCTGCGCGACCGACTGGGTCTTTAAGAGAATATTTGTCTGCGCTTACGGGCCGCGCTGCCACAATTTAGGCGGATTTCGCCACCCGGACGAAATTGTCACTGGCTTGTCACGAAACTCCGATCTACACCTTTTCGAAAGAAGAGTTTCAGAAAAGGCGCAAGCATGGCCCCCGACGGACAGATGACCGCACCGAACGTCTATGAGGCGGAACCGATCCCCGACGCCGCTCGGGCCGAGATCGACCGTTTGCTGACCTCGGGCGACCTGTTCCGCTACACCGCTCCAGAAGGCGCTCCGGTGGCCCTGCTGGAACAGGAATTTGCCGACCTGCTCGGGTCGCGCTATGCCCTCGCCGTTGCATCCTGTTCGGCCGCGCTCTTTCTGTCGATCAAAGCGCTCGACATTCCCAAGGGTTCTAAAATCCTGATCCCCGCCTTCACCTTCGCTGCCGTGCCGTCTTCGGTCGTGCACGCCGACTGCGTGCCGGTGCTGGTCGAAGTGGGCGAGAATTACCGCGTCGACATGGCTGATTTCGAGGCCAAGCTGGGCGATGCCGCCGCCGTGATGATCAGCCACATGCGCGGGCATACATCCGACATGGACGCAATCATGGCCCTGTGCGATGCAGCAGGCATCCCGGTGATCGAGGATGCGGCCCATTCGCTCGGTACCACCTGGAACGGGCGCAACATCGGCACCATCGGCAAGGTCGGCTGCTTCAGTTTCCAGTCCTACAAACTGGTAAACGCGGGCGAAGGCGGGATCATGGTCACCGACGATCCCGAAGTGGCGGCCCGCGCGGTCATCATGTCGGGTGCCTATGAGTCAAACTGGAAGAAACACCCCGGCATGCAGAACAGCTATATGCTGTGGCAGAACAAGCTGCCGCTTTACAACCTGCGCATGCAAAACCTGTCGGCGGCAGTGATCCGCCCGCAACTGGGTCTGGTCGGTGAGCGCGTGACAAAGGGCCGGTTCAACCACGACCACGTGGCCGACCAGCTGAACACCTGCGATTGGCTCGACGTGCCCGCCCCGCTGGCCCCCGAACTGCGCGCACCGGACTCGATCCAGTTCAACCTAATCGGGGCATGGACCGACGCCGAGGCGCTGGACTTTCAGGCGCAGGCCAAACGGCGCGGCGTGCATGTGCAGGTGTTCGGCCTGTCCGAAGGCAACGCGCGGGCATTCTGGAACTGGGAATTTCTGGGCCCGCAGCCTGACCAGCCCCGTACCCGCGCCATGCTGATGCGCGCCTGCGACGTCCGCCTGCCGACCCGGCTGACCCGTGACGACCTCGACTTCATCGCGACTGCAATCGTGGACGCGGCCGAGGCGGCAAAGCACTAAAGCACCCGCAGGGCCCCCGCGACCCACGGCCATTGGGCCACGGCGGGCCGCACCACCTGCACCGCAATCAAGTCGCGCAAGCGGCCTGCGATCTGGCCGGGCATCTCGCGCAGCACGCCCGCGCGGGCCGACAGCGACAAGGTCCGCTGCAGCGGTTCGAACGGCAGTTGCTGCACGTCCAGCGCGTCGCGAAACCGCGCGACATGGTGCAGCGCCAAGGGCGTCAGGATCGTCCACCCTGCCCCGCCCGCCACCATCGCCAGAATCGCGTGATAGCTGTCGAGCTCGAATCGATGCTGCAGCCGCAAGTTCTGCCGCGCGAGGTGACCCGCGATCTGCCGCCCCATCAGATGCCGCGCGGTGTATTGGATCAGCGGCAGGTCCAGCGGCCGCTTGCCCTTGGGCACCACCGCCAGAAACGGCTCGGCGAGCAGCGGATGCACCTCGCGCCAGCCGTCATCGGCACCCTCCGACCCAAGGTCTGCCGCCACCACGATATCAAGTGCGCGCGCGTCGAGCTGGTCCAGCAACCGATGGCTCGCCCCGGTTTCCAGCAGGAACCGGCAACCGCGCAGATCCTCGGCCAGCCCCGACAGCAGGCGTGGCGTCACCTCGGCATCGAAATCTTCGATCATCCCCAAGCGCAGCGTCGTCAGTTGCGACATGTCAGCCACCGCGAGTTCTGCCCGCGCTTCGGCTTCGGCGTTCAGGATGACCTGCGCATGGCGGCGAAACATCAGCCCCGCCGGCGTCATCCGCATCGGGCGCGCGCCGCGGTCCAGCAGCCCCGCTCCAAGCGCCGCCTCGAGCCCGGCCAACTGCTGGCTGATCGCCGACGGGCTGACCCCCAGCCTGCGCGCCGCGGCAGAGATCGACCCCTCTTCCGCCACCGCCAGAAAGACCTCGATCCCCCAAAGGGTTACCCGCCCCTGTGCATCGGTCATCTGCTAGAGCTTGGAAAGCTTGCGCTGCATTTCCGCCAGTTGCTTCTTGATCTCGGCCAGCTCGTCAGCCTGGGCGTCTGCGACCGGTTCCTCCTTGGCTGCGGGTGCCGTCCAGCCGGACATCCCGCCCATCATGGTCTTCAGAAACGCTTCCTGCTGCTTGCGCATCGCCTCGAACCCGGGCACGGCGGCCAGAGGGTTGGGGATCGCCGTCAGGTTCTCGACCATCTTGGCCTGACCCTCGCGCAGCATGTCAAAACTCGCGGTCAGGAACTGCGGCATCACCGCCTGCATGTTGGTCGCATAGGACCGCACGAGGTCGGTCAGCACGGTCGTCGGCAACACCGTGTCGCCCTTGCTTTCGTGTTCGGCCACGATCTGCAGCAGATACTGCCGCGTCAGGTCGTCGCCCGATTTCAGGTCCAAGATCTGTACTTCGCGGCCAGACCGGATGAACCCGGCGATATCCTCGATGGTGACGTAATCCGAAGTTTCGGTGTTGTAGAGTCGGCGGCTCGCATAGCGCTTGATCAGCAGCGGCTTGGCAGTTTCGGCCATCGCGGACCCTCCCCGATTGTTGCAGTGCAGAGAAGTCTAGGCGCTGCGCAGCAAAAAAGAAAGGGCGGGCACACGGCCCGCCCCTTCGACACCGCGAGGCGTCAGATCACTTTGCAGCGGCAGCAACCGAGGACGAGGCTTTCTTGGCAGCCGCGGTTACTTCGGTGGTGGCCTTCTGCACGGCAGCGGTGGCTTCGGACGACATGTCCTTGCCGGCGGCCAGCATCAGCTCGACGGTTTCCATCTGGGCCTTCTTCGCAACTTCGGCAAAGGCGGCCATGTGCTCGGCAGCCATTTCGGCAGCGGCCGACGCGAACTCGGTCGCGGCTTTGGAATAGTCCATCGGCTCGGCCTTGGCTTTTGCCATGTCGGCCATCTTGGCGATCGTGTCCTTGACCATCTTGGTCGAGATCTCGGCCGACTTTTCAGCCGCCTGCAGCGCCACCGAGGTCAGCTTCTCGCCGAAAGCGGCCTGGGTCTTGAACGCGTTCTGGAACGCGGACTGGTCCATCGGGAAGGACGCCATCATGTCCTTCATCACTTTGGTGAAGTCAGGGGTATTGGTCATTTTGATTGCTCCTGGCAGTCGCGCTGCACTGTTGTTCGGTGATCCTCATATAGATGCTGCACTGCAGCATTTCAAGTGAACTTTCTGCAACGCAGCAAAACGTGGGGTTGCAGAGCACCTCTGCGGGAAATCTGCAAAGCCGCACAAAGGGATGGCTACCCCCGCGGCGTGGCCGTCACATAGGTGCCGGGTGCGGGTGCCAGCAGCTGTGCCCCCGAATCACCCGGAACCCGCGCCGCGACACGCGCGCCTGACCGGGCGGTCAACCACAAACCCCACCGCGCCCACCAGCTGCCCTTGTGGAATGTAGCCCCGTCAAGCCACGCCTCGGGCGTAGTCAGCGGGCCGTCATGGGTGTAGTGGCCGTACTTGTCGCGACCGGGCGGGTTGACGATCCCGGCGACGTGACCGGACTGCGACAGGATGAACGTCTTGTCTGTCGACCCCATCTGCCGGATGCCGTTTAAGCTGGCCCGCCACGGCGCGATATGGTCCTTTTCGCAGGCGATCGCGCAGATCGGCAACGTCACGTCGCCCAACGACGCAGGCTGGCCAAACACCGGAAACGTGCCCTTGGCAAACCCGTCGCCCTGGCACAACCCGCGCAGATACTCGATCGCCATCGTGGCAGGCAGATTGGTGCCGTCGCCATTCCAGAACAACAGGTCGAACGCCGGAGGCGCCTCGCCCATCATGTAGCTTTTGATCGCAGGCTGATAGATCAGGTCATTTGACCGCAGAAAGCTGAACGTGCGGGTCATGAAGGTCTTGGCCATGATTCCGTCCAGTTTGGCCTGCCGTTCGATCCCGTCGACGAAATCGTCGTCCAGAAACACCCCGACATCCCCGGCGTCGGAAAAGTCGGTCATCGTGGTAAAGAAGGTGGCCGAGGCGACCGTGCTGTCTCCCGCGCGTTGCAGGTGCGACAGGGTCAGGCCCAGCGTCGTGCCCGCGATGCAATACCCCACGGCATTGACCTGCGGCTGCCCGGTGATCCGGCGGACCTCGGCCATCGCCCGCATGAACCCGTCACGGATGTAGTCATCGACGCTGACGTCGGCGTAACTTGCGTCCGGGTTGACCCAGCTGACCACGAACAGTGTGAAACCCTGATCGACGATCCATTTGATCAGACTGTTCTGCGGCGTCATATCCATGATGTAGAACTTGTTGATCCAGGGCGGAAAGATCAGCAACGGGACCGCATGCACCGTTTCGGTCGTCGGTGAATACTGGATCAGCTCGAGCATCCTGTTGCGATAGACGACCCAGCCCGGCTGCGTCGCGAGGTTGACGCCCACCTGAAACGCCTCCGGATCGGCCAGCGTCACTTGCAGGTCGCCGTCGTTCATCTCGATGTCGCGCACCAGATTTTCCAGCCCCTGCACCAAAGACGCCCCGTCGGTCGCCACGGCGCGTTCCAGCGCGTCCGGGTTCGTCGCCAGAAAGTTGGTTGGCGCCAGCATGTCGACGATCTGCCGGGTGAAATAATCCACCCGCTTGCGCTCCACCGGGTCCAGCCGCTCCAGATCGCCCATCGCGGTTGCGATGGCCTCGGCGTTCAAGAGATACTGCTGTTTCAGGAAATTGAACACCGGATGGCTGTCCCACAGCGGATTGGCAAAACGCCGGTCCTTGGGGCCGGGATCTGCGGGAGCCCTGAATTCGCCATGCAACAAGGGTTGCTGCGCCTCGACGTAATGCTTCAGCACCTTGCCCCAGTAGCCGATCTGATGCTCGATCACCTTACCCGGATTCTGCATCATCTCGGCGACATAGGCGGTCGCGGCCTTCACGTAGACCTCTTGATTCGGTCCCGCCAGGGCCGGATCGACCGGTTTTCGGGCTGCAAACGCGCGCATCAGGCGCTGTGACAACTCCTCCATCTTCGCAATGTTGGCATTCAATGCCACACCGCGTGCCGCAGCGTCATCGTCGGTAGTTGTCATGATCGTCTTTCCCCCCTATCGTTGCTGCATGTGCAGCATAGTGTCGCCTGTTCGGGGGGGCTGCGACGCAGAACGCAGGGCCCGCCCGGGCGAGGAGACACCATGAAGTATATGTTCACCTACGACCTGATGGAAAGCATGCGCAACACGCAGGCGTTGATGGGGGCGACTGCCCGCGCGATGGCCTCGTATCCGGTCTTCGCGTTGTCGACCAACCCGCTGCTGCCGCTGATGGCCGCCTGGGGCACCGTGACCGAACGCAGCTTTGCGCGGATGGTCGCGAAACCCGACTGGGGCATCCGGTCCATCGTCGGGCCGGACGGGCAGGATCACCTCGTCGATGTCAACGTCGTGATGGACAAGCCGTTTGGTGGGCTGATCGAATTCAGCGTGCGTCGCCGGTCGCCCACGGGGCGCAAGGTACTGCTGGTCGCCCCGATGTCCGGTCACTACGCCACGCTGCTGCGCTCCACCGTCACCTCGCTGCTGCCCGACTGCGACGTGTTCGTGACCGATTGGCACAACGCGCGCGACATCCCCGTGTCCGAGGGCAAGTTCGACGTGGAGGATTACACGCTTTACCTCGTCGATTTCATGCGCCACCTCGGCCCCGACACGCATGTGATCGCCGTCTGCCAGCCGGCACCGCTGGCGTTGGCCGCAACCGCCTATCTCGCCGGCGAAGACCCGTCTGCGCAGCCGCGCAGCCTGACCCTGATCGGCGGACCGGTGGACCCGGATGCGGCCGCCAGCGACGTGACAGACTTCGGCCGCCGCATCACAATGGGCCAACTGGAACAGATCGCGATCCAGCGCGTCGGCTTTTCCTACAAGGGTGTGGGGCGGCTGGTCTATCCGGGGCTGTTGCAGTTGCAGTCCTTCATCTCGATGAACCAGGAACGCCACTCCAAGGCGTTCTCCGACCAGATCCTGCGCGTGTCGCGGGGCGAGGCGTCGGATCACGACGCGCACAACCGGTTTTACGACGAATACCTTGCAGTCATGGACATGACGGCAGAGTTCTATCTCTCAACGGTCGAGCGCATCTTCAAGAACGGCGAGATTGCCAAGAACCAGTTCGTCGTCGCCGGCAAGCAGGTGGACATCGGCGCGATCACCCAGGTCGCGGTGATGACGGTTGAAGGCGCCGAGGACGACATCTCGTCGCCCGGTCAGTGCGTGGCGGCGCTCGCCATGCTGACCGGCCTGCCCGACTCGAAGAAAGCCCAGCATCTGGAGCCCGGCGCCGGGCATTACGGCATATTTGCCGGCAAAAGCTGGCGCCTGAACATCCGCCCGCTGGTGCTCGGGTTCATCGACAAGGCCTCGGGCACGTCCAAGTCGAAGATCAGCCTCGCCGCGTCGCAATAATCGCCCGCGCGAGGCAGGGTCAAAGATCTTGCGATCCGCGACAGGCCTGCCAAGGCCCGGCCGTATCCTCACCTGTCCAACAACGCCTCCCTCCCCTTCGTGGGAAGGGACGTTTGGCATCCAGACCGCGACACGCGCCTTACCGCAACAGCATCGGCCCGTTCAAAAACGCCTCGAGCGCGGCGGTCACCGCCTCGGGCTGCTCAAGGCTCGGCAGATGGCCCGCATCGTCGATCAGTTGCAGCTTGGCAAACGGCATCAGCCCGGCGGTGAACTCCTGCCGGCGCAGCGGCACCAGCGTGTCTTGCGCGCCCACCAGGATTAGCGCCGGGATCTTGACGCGCCGCATGGTCTTTTGCTGATCCGGGCGGCGCTGCAAGGCCCGCGACTGGCGCAGAAACACGCCCTCGCCCAGCCCCAGCGCCATATCGCGCACCAGCGCCAGCACCTCGTCGCGCCACGGCGTGTCGGCCAGCGCCGTGCGAGGCAGCTCTTCCAGCATCGCCTCGGCCAGCCGACCCGACCGCGCGGCCACGATCCGCGCCTCGCGCTTGGCCGCCGCCTGCGGCGGCTCGGACAGCGGATCGGTCGCCATCAGGACCACCCGTGTCACCCGGTCGGGCTCGCGCCGCACGATGTCGAGCGCCACATCCCCGCCCAACCCGTGGCCCACCAGCGCGAACTTCGCAGGGGCCGTCGCCAGCACATAGGCGCTCATCGCCTCGACCGTCTCGCCTTGCGTGACCAGCGCCACCTGCATCGCCCGCAGCGCACCCAACCCCACCAGCTGCGGCAGAAACAATCGCGCGTCGGCCATCAGACCCGGGATCAGGACGACCGGCTCGTGCACCTTACAGCCCCTCGGCCCAAGCAAGGATCGCCGCGATCACCGGCTCGGTCTGGCCGGGCGACATGATCTCGCCCGCGATGACATGGGCCCAAGGGTCGTCGCCCGCCTGCATGTCGCGCACCTCTTGCGTCACCGGTCCGCCCCATTCGGCCATCACCGGTGCGATTGCTGCCGGGTCGATCACCCGGTCCTCGGCGCTGTAGACAAAAAGCGCGGGCACCGTCGCCGTGCCAAAGTCCAGCCCCCGCGCTAGGCGCGCCAGCGCCGCCATCGGAAACAGCGCCTCCGTCGGATAGGACGTGGTCCAGTATCGCGCCTGCTCCGGGCTGCGCGGCTCGAAGCTTTGCGTGCCGCCCGCCACTAGGGGCCCCCACCAGCGGGCAAACGGCAGGTCCAGCACGACCGCAGCCGGGCTGTTGAGCCGGAAGTTCGGGCTGATCAGCACCAGCCCCGCCATCCCGTCGGCCAAAGCCGGGTCGGTAGCCGCCACCGCCGCCAGCGTCGCCCCGGTCGAGGTCGCGATCACCAGCACACGGTCCCCCAGACGCCGCCCGATCGCCATCGCCTCGGCCACGTCCTCGATCCAGTCCCCCGCGACCGGTTCGGCCATCGCGGAGCTGCCCCGGCCATGCCCGGCCAGCCGGGTGAAGAACAGGTTTGCCCCCAATGCCCGCGCCACCTCGTCCGGCACCGGCCGGATTTCTTCGGAGGTGGCCGAAAAGCCGTGCACATAGACCACGGCGAGCGGCGTCTTCGCGCCCGGCGCGCCCGCCCAGAAGATGCGCTTAGCCACACCTGGGATCATGTCGTCGAACGCGGCTTCCCGGCCTTGCAACCAGACATCAAGATCGCCGCCTATCATATTGGCGTCAAACGCGATCTCCCGGTCAACGGGTTCAACTGGGGCAAGGATCCACACCCCGCCGCCGATCAGCAGCACCGCCACCAGGACCCGTCCCATCCACTTGCCGACCGACTGCATGTCCTAACCTTCCGAACCCGCTGTCCCCGAAACCGCGTCCACCGCCTGACCGATCATGGCCAGACACTGCGGCGTTGAAAAGCGGTGATCCGCCCCTTTGACCAGCGTCAGCCGAATATCGGGCCCCGCCGCGTGGTCCAGCAAGCGCAACGCCCGGTCCATCGGCACATCAGCATCCGCCGTTCCCTGCAACATCCTGACTGGAAACGGCAAATCCAGCCGATCGCGCAACACCAGATGGCGCCGTCCGTCCTCGATCAGCCGCCGGGTGATCCGGTAGGCCGCACCATACCCGGACGGCAGATCGACATGCCCCGACATGACCGCCGTGCGTTGCGCCGCGGTGAACCCCGCCCACAGGCTATCCTCGGTAAAATCCGGTGCCGCCGCCACCGTGACCAGCCCCGCCATGCGCCCCGGCATCGCCCGTGCCAGCAACAGCGCAATCCACCCCCCCATCGACGAACCGACCAACACCTGCGGCCCGTCTGTCAGCGCCAGCACCGCCGCGGCATCCTCGGCCCAGTCACCGATGCAACCGTCCTCAAACGCGCCGCCCGATTGCCCGTGTCCGGAATAGTCGAACCGCAGGAACGCGCACCCCCGCGCCTTTGCCCAGTCCGCGAGCCACAGCGCCTTGGTCCCGTCCATGTCCGACTGGAACCCGCCCAGAAACACGACCCCAGGCCCGTGCCCTGCCGTCTGGTGATAGGCGATCGTGCGTCCCTGCGGCGTGGTCAACTGGTGCATCGCGGCCTCCCTTTGCGCCCTCATACCCCGCCCCGGTTGACAACACCACGGAAGGACAGCAGAACTCCGCCCAAATAACCCGCAACCGGGCGTTTCGTAGACGCCAAACCGACGAGGACGCCGCCATGGCCCAGATCACCCTGACATTTCCCGATGGCAACCAGCGCAGCTATGCGGCCGGCACGACAGCGGCCGAAGTCGCCGCCTCCATCGCTCCAGGTCTGGCAAAGAAAGCCATCTCGGCAAGCGTGAACGGCGCGCACTTCGATCTGGCATGGCCGATCGACGCCGATGCAAAGATCGCCATCCACACGCTGGCCGATGATAAACAGGCGCTCGAACTGATCCGCCACGACTGCGCCCACATCATGGCCCGCGCGGTACAAGAGATCTGGCCTGACGCGAAGGTCACCATCGGCCCCGTCCGCGATTACGGCTGGTTCTATGACTTCGACCGGGCGGACCCCTTCACGCCCGAAGACCTCGGCCAGATCGAGGCGCGGATGAAGCAGATCATCAACGCCCGCGATCCGGTGCGCACCGAGGTCTGGTCCCGCGAGGCCGCCCTCGCCTACTATGCAGAGCGTAACGAGCCCTACAAGATCGAGCTGATCGACCGCATCCCCGAAGGCGAGGATCTGCGGATGTATTGGCACGGCGCCTGGCAGGACCTGTGCCGCGGCCCGCACCTGCAACACACAGGCCAAGTGCCCGCCGACGGCTTCAAGCTGACGACGATCGCCGGGGCCTACTGGCTCGGCGACAGCACGCGGCCCATGCTGCAACGGATCTACGGTATCGCGTTCAAGAACCGCGACGACCTCAAGGCCCATATGACCATGCTGGAAGAGGCCGCCAAGCGCGACCACCGCAAGCTGGGCCGCGAGATGGACCTGTTCCACCTGCAGGAAGAGGCGCAAGGCTCGGTCTTCTGGCACCCCAACGGGTTCGTCATCTACAACCAGCTCGAGGCTTACATCCGCCGCCGCCTGAACCGGTCCGGCTATGTCGAGGTGAAAACCCCGCAACTGATGGCCGCCAAGTTCTGGGAGGCGTCGGGCCACTGGGGCAAGTACCGCGAAAACATGTTCGTGGTCCCGGATGAAGTGCCGGGTACGGATGAAAACGCGCCCGTGTTTACCGGCCGCGCCGATTTGATGGCGCTGAAACCGATGAACTGCCCGGCGCATATCCAGATCTTCAAGCAGGGCACCAAATCCTATCGCGACCTGCCGCTGCGCATGGCCGAATTCGGCTGCTGCCACCGGAACGAGGCGCACGGCGCGCTGCACGGCCTGATGCGCGTGCGCCAGATGACGCAGGACGACGCGCACATCTTCTGCCGCGAAGACCAGATCCAGGGCGAGACGGAAGCCTTCTGCGCCCTGCTGGATGCCGTCTATACCGACATGGGCTTTACCGATGTGCGCATCCTGCTGGCCACGCGGCCTGACGCGCGGGCCGGCAGCGACGAGACATGGGATCGCGCCGAGCAGGCCCTGGGCGATGCCCTGCGCGCCACGGGCCGTGATTTCACCGTCGCGCCGGGGGATGGGGCGTTCTACGGGCCCAAGCTGGAATTCCACCTCAAGGATGCGATCGGCCGGTCGTGGCAACTTGGCACGCTGCAACTCGATTTCGTTCTGCCGGACCGTCTGGACGCCGCCTACACTGCAGAAGACGGCTCCAAACAGCGGCCCGTCATGCTGCACCGCGCCATTCTGGGGTCGCTCGAGCGGTTCATCGGCGTGCTGATCGAAAGCTATGCCGGAAAACTCCCCTTCTGGATCGCCCCGCGTCAGGTGGTGGTCGCGTCCATCGTGTCCGACGCCGACCCGTTCGTGCGTGAAGTGGTCGCCGCCCTGCGTGCCCGTGGCCTGCGCGCCGAGGCCGACACCCGGAACGAGAAGATCAACTACAAGGTCCGCGAGCATTCCGTTGGCAAGGTGCCGGTGATCCTCGCCATCGGCATGAAAGAGGTCGAGGAGCGGACCGTGTCGATCCGCCGTCTGGGCGAGACGATCACCCAGACGTTGTCGCTGGACGCGGTGATCGCGGACCTCGCCGCAGAAGCCGTGCCGCCCGACCTGCGCTGACCGATAATCGGGCCAGACGCCTCAATGCGCGTCCGGTTGTCGCGCGAGCAACGCCAGCACGCCGCCCAGACCGCACATCGCGATCGGGAACATGGTGAACACGCCAAACCCGAAGGCCACCAGAATCGCGGCAGACGCCGCCAGCATCAGCACGCCCGCCGCGACGTTCTGCGACCGCGCCATCGCCGCCCCCGCAATCGCCAGCAACGGCGCAAGGAAACTGGCCACCCGGATCAGCATCGGGTGATCCACCTGCCGGGCCAACTCGCCGATTTCGCCGCGCCGGTCGATGAACTCGGTATAGCCATAGCCGAAAAACCCGATGACCATCGCCCACAACCCGCCGATCAACCCCAACGTCAAGGCCGCATTCCGCATCTTTTCTCAATCCCGCTTGATTTCTTGCCTAGCTTTGGCATGATTTGCCTTGTGACGACAGACTTTCCGACCGCGACGCCTGATGGCAGCACTGAAAGACCTGGCTGCACGGCCCTTGGCAATCGCGCCACGGGACAAGTCGAGGAAGGAGAGACGGCATGCCCACCGGCACCGTAAAGTGGTTCAACAGCACCAAGGGCTACGGCTTCATCGCGCCCGACAACGGCGGCAAGGACGTGTTCGTCCATATTTCGGCAGTCGAGCGCGCCGGCCTGAAAGGGCTGAACGACAACCAGAAGATCGGTTACGAACTGCAATCCGGCCGGGATGGCAAGGAATCTGCAGCCGACCTTCGGCTTCTCTGACACGGTCACGACGTTGTTCCTGCGTTCGCCCGGGGATCTCTCGGGCGACCTTTGCTGCGCATGACCACAGCCCGCGTCAGACCCCCAGCGCCTGTTGCACGACCTCATCCCAGCCCAGCCACAATGCCCCCGACGCCTCGATCACCGGACGCTTCATCACCGTCGGTTGCGCCGCAATCTGCGCTTCCGGATCCGATGCGCGCAGAAACTCGCCGAAGGCCCGGTAGGTCGTCGACTGCTTGTTGATCAGACGGTCGCCGAACGCGCTGACCAGACGGTCGATCTCGGCCTCGGTCAGCGGCGTGGCGCGCACGTCGCGAAAGGTGACCGCGTGGCCCGCCGCCTCCAACGCCTTGATGGCCTTCTTGGTCGTGTCGCAGGTGGAAATGCCGTAGACGATCATCGAAGCCTCCTGTTGCGGCGCTGGTCTACACCGCCCTGCGCCGCGAGGGAAGGCTCAGGTGGTCAGCGCCCGGGTGATCGCAACCCCGGCCCACGCAGAAAACGCCGTCAGCACCGTGCCCCAGGTGAAGTCGACCGCCACCATCGACCAGTGCCAGTCCTTCATGATCGCATAGCTGGTGAATTCGTAGGTGCCATATGCCATCGCGCCGATGATCGCCGCCGGGAGCAACACCGGCGTGCCCTGCTTCAGGCCGTCCCACGACACCAGATACAACAGGCCGACGATGTAGGCGGCATAGAACAACCCGGCGGGAACGGCACGAAACCCGCCCAGCATCTGCGGGCCGATATGCTGCATGAACAGCGGCTTCATCACCGTGCTCAGCATGATCGCGTCCAGGATCAGAAAGACAGCGGCGGTCGAGATGTAGAGGATGGCAATCTGCATGAAAATCTCCTTTGGTCAGACGTAAGGTCCGACCTGCGGAAATCAACGCGCAAAACGGCTTAATCGCTCCCCCGCATCACTCGTCGGCGACCAGCCCCGCAATCCGGCGCGCCTCGCGCCGCCGCAACACCTCGTAAAGCACCGCCCCCGCCAGCGTCAGCGTGATCAGGATCAGCGCCAGCGCATTGATGGTCGGCGTGATCCCGGTGCGCACCTTGGAAAACACATAGACCGTCAGCGTGTCGGCATTGCCCCGCGTGAAGAGCGTAACGTTGAAGTTTTCGATCGACTGAAAGAAGCCGATCGCCGCCCCCGCCCCGATCGCCGGATAGAGATGCGGCAACAGGATGCGCCGCATCACCTGCCCGTGCGATGCTCCCAGATCCAGCGCCGCCTCTTCCAGCCCCGCGTCGAAGCTTTGCAACCGCGCCAGCACCAGCAGCATCACGAACGCCGCGATGAAGCTGACCTGCCCCAGCACCGACAGATGCAGACCGCTGGCGAACGGCACCCCGCGATAGCCGACCAGCTGCCCCATCTCGTTCCAGAACAGCAGCGTGGAAATCCCGATCACGGCCCCCGGCGCAAGGATCGGCGCCACCATCAGCCCGTACAGCACCGACCGCGTCCGCCCCGCGACCGAGTTGACCACGATCGCCGCCGCCGTCCCGATGGGCACCGAAATCAGCACCACCGCCAACGCGACGATCCCGGTGTTGCGCAGCGCGACCCACATGCGGGTTTCCGACAGCAACTCGCGAAACCAGTCCAGCGTAAAGCCCCGCCACGGCAGGATCGACGGAAACCGGCTGTCGTTGAACGCAGCCCCGCCCATCACGAACAGCGGGATCAACAGGTAGGCCAGGAACAGACCCATCACCAGATGGAAGGCCAAATGCTTGTTGCGTTGCATGATCGGCCCCTACTTCGCGATGTCGGACAGCTTGACGCGGAAGATCCGCATCACGAGGCTGACGAAGATCGTGCACATAACCAGCAGGATAAAGGCATAGGCCGACCCGGTGTTCCAATCCTGGCTGCCGAACATCCATTCCTGGATGACTTGCGTGAACCAGTTCGATGTCGTGGACCCCAGCAAGGTCGGCACCAGCAGCGACCCCGCCGACAGCATGAACACCATCACCGATCCCGACGCGATGCCAGGCTTGGCGTGCGGCAGGATGATCCGCCAATGCGTGCGCCACCACGGGCTGCCCATATCCTCGGCCGCCTCGATCTGGTTGGTGTCGAGCGACTGGATGGCGTTATAGACCGGAAACAGCATGAACAGCACATAGGTGTAGACCAGTCCGATCACGATCGACCGATAGCCGGCGATCCAGCGGATCGGCTCTTCGATGATCCCGGTGCCCAGCAGCACATAGTTCAGCGGGCCTTTCAGCGCGAGGATGATCGCCCAGGCGAACGACCGCAGCACCTCAGACACCCACAGCGGCACGAACAGCAGCAGGAACAGCAGCGGCAACGTGCGGGGGTGGACGATCTTTGCCAGATAGAACGCGATCGGATAGGCGATGACGAAACTGATCAGCGTCACGAAAGCCGAATAGCCCACCGTCAGCAGGAACGACTTGATGTGCACCGGCAAGGTAAAGGTGATGCCGAACAGCGTCTCTTCGGCCGTGCCGTTGAACACCTTCTTGTAGTTGTCGAGCGAGTAGAAATCCTTCGGCCCGCCGATGTCGACCACAGGCAGATAGGGCCGGAACGAGTTTTCAAACAGATAAATGTTTGGTAGGACCACCAGCACGATCAGCCAGAAACCGGTCAGCAGCACGAACGCCCCGGTCAGCCCCCCGCCATAGCGCCGAAGCAGGTCATGCATCGACCGACCTCGCGGACTCGTCGGGCAGGATGGCGGCGCGGGCGGCGTCGAAACTGATGTGCATCTGCGCCCCAGCCTCGGGAACCACGGACGATCCGTCGTTGCGCAACTCGGCCGCGAAAGTCATTCCCGTCGCGGACACTGCATGAACCGAGATGAAATTCCCCTCGAACGCCACATCCGTCACCGTCACCGGCACCGAGTTTTCCGCCTCGGCAGCGCCCGTCAGCCGCATATGCTCGGGCCGGACATACAGCTTTACCGGCCCCGTCACCTGACCCAGCCGCGCACGGAACACGCCGTGCGGCGTGGCAAACGCAGCCATACCTTCGGACGGGTTCTGAACGTCGCCAAACAATATGTTGTTTTCCCCCACAAAAGACGCAACGAACCCGTTCGCCGGATTGTTGTAGATGTCGCGCGGGTTGGCCACCTGTTGCAGCTTGCCGTGGCTCATCACGCCCACGCGGTCGCTCATCGCCAATGCTTCGCCCTGATCATGGGTGATGAAGATGAACGTGACACCCGTGCGCTTTTGAATGGCCCGCAATTCGGCCCGCATCGCCTGGCGCAGCTTCAGGTCCAGCGCCGAAAGTGGCTCGTCCAGCAGCATCACCGACGGCTCCACCGCCAGCGCGCGCGCGATCGCGACGCGTTGCTTCTGCCCGCCCGACAGCTGGCCGACCATCTTGTCGCCCGCCCCCGGCAACTCGACCAGTGCCAGCA
>JANNNU010000077.1:0-17949 GCA_031398695.1 Paracoccaceae bacterium
GGCAGATGCCGTCGAGCGCAGTGGTGGTCGAGGTCCGACGATCCGGAAACCCCGCTGCTGTGGGTCTTGCGCGACACGCTGGGATTGACCGGCACGAAGTTCGGTTGTGGCGCGGCGCTGTGCGGGGCCTGCACGGTTCACCTGGACGGAACGCCGATCCGCGCCTGCGTGACGGCACTGGCCGAAGCCGAACGCCGCGAGGTGACCACGATCGAGGGGCTGTCGCCCGACGGAACCCATCCGGTGCAGCGCGCTTGGGCCGAGCTTGACGTGCCGCAATGCGGCTACTGCCAATCCGGCCAAATCATGAGCGCGGTCGCCCTGCTGGCCGAAAGCACCCGCCCGACCGACGAACAGATCAGCCAGGCGATGGCGGGCAACCTGTGCCGCTGCGGCACCTATGTGCGCATCCGTGCCGCGATCCACCGCGCGGCCGATCTGGTCTGACCCGTGGGAGGCACGACATCATGACATCAACAAAACCCACCCGCCGCTCGTTCCTCGCTGGAACCGCCGCCGCCGCTGCCGCACTGGTCATCCCGCTGCGGCTTGCGCAGGCCCAGACGACGCCGGCGCCGTTCGCCCCGCCGGCACATGCCTTCATCCGGATCGACACGGCGGGCACGGTGACCTTCCTGCTGCCGACGGCCGAGATGGGGCAGGGCACCCACACCAGTCAGGCTGCGATCCTGGCCGACGAACTGGGCGCCGACCTGGCCACCGTCGTGGTCGAGATGCCACGGCAACCCACGCCGGATCACCGTCCGCCCTTCATGGGGCAGATGCGGTCGGTCGGATCAAACGGCATCCGGTTCTGGCATGACCCGTTGCGCCGCGCGGCGGCACAGGCGCGCGAAATGCTGACCACCGTCGCGGCGTCACGTTTGGGGGTCGAGGCGACAACGCTGTACGCGCAGGATGGCCGCATCACCGACCCGGTGACCGGTCGCGCCATTCCGTTTGGCGATCTGGTGACCGAGGCCATGGCACTGCCATTGCCAGAGGCCCCGACGCTGCGTCCAGACCGGGAACTGGCGCATGTCGGCCGCGTGATCCCGCGCCGCGACACCCAGGACAAGATCACCGGACAGGCCGTCTACGGCATCGACGTGCGGCGCGAAGGCATGCTCTATGGCGCGGTCCGGCTCGCCCCGGTGTTCGGTGCCGAGGTCGCCTCGCTTAACGCGCAGTCGGTCCTGTCGATGCCGGGGGTGCGGGCGGTCGTGCCCGTGCCGCGCGGAGCCGTCGTCGTGGCCGAGGGGTGGTGGCAGGCCAAGCAGGCCGCCGACGCGCTGGACATCACCTTTGCCGCCACGGTGCACGACGGTCTGTCGACCGACATCATCGACGCGATGATGACCGACGCGCTGGCGCGCACCGATGTGCCGATGACCACCTTGCGTGGCGACGCGGCACTTGCCCTGTCGTCGGACGGGGTCGTGGTGACGGCCGAATACCACGTGCCGATGCTGGCGCATGTCTGTATGGAGCCGATGAACTGCACCGCCGTGTCGACCGAGGCGCAGACCGAGCTGTGGTATGGCACGCAAGGCCATGACATGGCCCGCCTGATCCTCGAATCCGCGCTGCAGATCCCGGCCGAGCGGTTGTTCATCAACAGCCAGCCTTTGGGTGGCGGCTTTGGGCGCAAGACCAGCAACGAAATCGTCCTGCAGGCCGTGCTGGCCAGCCGCGCGATGGACGGGCGACCGGTCAAGGTGCTGTGGGCGCGCGAGGATGACGTGCAGCAGGGCCTGTATCGGCAGACGATGAAATGCCGGATGCGCGCCGTGCTGGACGGCGCGGGCAACATCACGGGGATGCACGCCCGGATCGCCGGGCCTCAGATGGGACGCGCGTTCGGGATGGACGTGGATGCGATGGCGCAGCGCACCGGAAACATTGCGAACTTCGATCCCCTGTCGCTGAACGGTCTGTCCGACCTGCGCTATGCAATCCCCAACCTGATCGTCGACCACGCGGTGATCGACCTGCCGATCCCGTTCAACCCGTGGCGCGGGATCGGCCATTCGTTTACCGCCTTCTTCGTTTACCGCCTTCTTCGTGGAATCCTTCATGGACGAATGTGCCCATGCCGCCGGGCGCGATCCGCTGGAATACCGGCTGGCCCACTGCCGCGGCGATGTGCGGATGGAGGCGGTCCTGAACCGGGTCGCAAACCTGTCGCAGTGGACTGCGCCACCGCCCGAGGGCGTCAGCCGCGGCATCGCGGTGGCCGAAAGCTATGGCTCCTACGTGGCCGAGGTGCTGGAGGCACGGGTCGCAGACGGGCGCGTCGACCTGCAATGGGTCTTCGTTGCGATCGACTGCGGGCGGGCGATCAATCCGGGGCAAGTCGAGGCGCAGATGGAGGGCGGTGTCATCGACGGGCTGAGCGCGGCCTTTGGTCAGGCCATCACCCTGCGCGACGGGCGTGCAGAGCAGTCGAACTTCTATGACTACCCGTTGTTGGCCATCGATCGCGCGCCCGACGTGCAGGTCGCCATCGTCGAGATCGGCTCCCCTCTGGGCGGTGCGGGCGAGCCGGGGCTGGTGCCGATCGCCCCCGCGCTCGCGAACGCCCTCTTCCAGGCGACCGGCGAACGTCGGCGCAGTCTGCCGCTGGCTGATCTGCTATGACCGCGGTGGAGCAAGGTGACGCAATGGGAAGACAGGAGAAGGCCGTGACCAAATGGACGACCGCCGACATGCTGTCGCAGACCGGGCGCAGGGCCCTGGTGACCGGGACGGGCGGGCTGGGATACGAGACGGCGCTGGCGCTGGCGCGCGCCGGGGCTAGCGTCGTTCTGGCTGGTCGCAACGCGCAGAAAGGAGCCGATGCGGTTGCGGCGATCCGTGCGGCCGTGCCGCAGGCATCCGTGCGCTTTGGCCAGGTGGACCTGGCCGACCTGGGGTCCATCCGGCGGTTTGCGGCGGACATGATGGTGGCCGAGCCGGGGCTGGACCTGCTGGTCAACAACGCGGGCGTCATGACGCCGCCCGACCGGCGCGAGACGCATGACGGGTTCGAGCTGCAGTTCGGCACCAACCACCTTGGCCACGTCGCCTTGACCGCCGGATTGCTGCCGCTGCTCAGGGCCGGAACTGCGCCGCGGGTGATCAACCTCAGTAGCATCGCGGCGCGCGGCGGCAAGATCGACTTCGACGATCTGCAGGCCACCCGGTCCTACCGGCCCATGGCGGCCTACAGCCAGTCCAAACTCGCCTGCCTGATGTTCTCCAGGGAGTTTTCGCGCCAAAGCCGCGCGGCGGGCTGGGGCATCGAAAGCATTGCCGCCCATCCCGGCATCGCACGCACCGATCTGTTGGTGAACGGCCCAGGGCGGACCAGTCTGCAGGGGGTTGTGCGACGCTATCTGTCGGTCCTGTTCCAGCCCGCAGCGCAGGGGGCGTGGCCTACGCTTTTTGCGGCAACGTCCGACACGGCGCGGGATGGCGGATACTACGGCCCCGACCGCATGGGCGGCACACGAGGCTACCCGGTGGAAGAGATCGCACCAAAGCCGGCGATGGACCGCGCCGCCTCTAGGCGGCTTTGGGATGTCTCGATCGATCTGGCAGGCGTGACATTCGCGTGACTTCCGGTTTGACGGATGCCGTCGACCCTGCGCAGTCGCTGTTGGCTTGATGCGGCGGCGGATTGCCCGGATCCGCGCTCGGCCCCCCCACGCGTGGATTTGCGGATGCAGTCGAGGCAGGACAGCATGGCGGCGTTGCTGTGCCGCCGCTTAGGTCACCACGGCGCAGCGGGGCGTGGCCGCAAGCACCTCATTTCTGCGGCAGCACCCAGCCCCCGTTCAGAATGACGTTCAGCCGTTCGCCGGGGTCTGCACGGTGCGGGAGGCTGGCGACCAGCGTCTGCGACAGACCGTCGAGCGCGATCCGCGCTTCCCAGTGGTCGCCGCGATAGGCGCACGACGCCACGCGAGCGGCCTGCCCCGACGGGTCGATCGCCAGGTCGCCGGGGCGCAGCAAAACCTGCACCGCACCCGTCGCGTGCTGGCCGGTGCGGGCTACCACCGTCAGACCGGGGGCCAGCCGGACCTTCGCCTGACCGGGCTTGTTGGCCGTAACCTCGCCCGGCACGATGGCCCCGCGCCCGATGAACCCGGCGACGAACGCGTTGGCGGGGCAGTCGTGCAAGGCTTGTGGGGCCGCCACCTGTTCGAACCGGCCGGCCCGCATCACCGCCACCAGATCGGACAGCGCCATCGCCTCGCGCTGGTCGTGGGTGATGAACAGGGTCGTCGCGCGGGCGCGGTCGTGAAACGCGGTCATCTCCTCTTCCATGGCCGCGCGCAGGTGCGGGTCGAGGTTGGCGAGCGGTTCGTCCATCAGCACGATGCGCGCGCCAGAGGCCAGGCAGCGCGCCAAGGCCACGCGTTGACGCTGGCCACCCGACAGATCGGCGGGCCGCCGGTCGGCAAACCCGGTCAATGCGACGCTTTCCAGATGCTGGGCCGCCTCGGCGCGCGCCTTGCGGCGGGGCACGCCGGCGGTTTCGATCGGAAAGGCCACGTTCCCCAGAACATCGAGGTGGGGCCACAGCGCATAGGACTGGAACACCACACCCACGCCGCGCGCTTCGGGCGGGATGTGCAGGCCGGCCTCTGCAACGGTGCGACCCGCCAGAACGATGCGGCCCTTGTCCACCGGCTCCAGTCCGGCAATCATCCGCAACAGAGTGGACTTGCCGCAGCCCGACGGCCCGAGGACGGTGAAGAAGCACCCCGTCGGGATCGTCGCCGAAAGGTCGTCGACCGCAGCGACGGCACCATAGCGGCGGGTCAGATGGTCTAGCGTGATCGACATGGGGCCCCTATCCGCGCCAAGGAATGATGCCGGGCGGCAGGTTGCGGCCCAGCCGGTGCAGCAATCCCATCAAGGCCAGTGTCGCCGCGACCGACAGGATCGACATGGCTGACGATAGGGTGGAATAGCCGCCATCCTCGTAGTTGAAGATCACGGTGCCCAGCGTTTCGGTGCCGCGCGTCCACAGGATCGACGACAGGGTTACCTCGTTCCAGGCCGTCAGCATCACCAGCACGGCGCCCGAGGCGGCGGCCGGGGCGATCAGGGGCAGGTCAATTCGCCACAGCCGGCGCCAGAATCCGGCCCCTGACACGCGCGCCGCCTCATGCAGCGCCGGGTCGAGCACGGCAAACGCAACCCCGACCGGTTTTAGGCCGACCGCCAGAAACGCCGACAGATACGCGCCCAGAATGATCGCGTGCGTGCCGTACAGCGAAATGCCAAGTCCCGGCAGCGGTCTGAGAAACGCGATGATGAACCCAACCGAGATCACCAGCCCCGGCACGGCATAAGCCACCTCGGCCAGCGTGGTGACGGCGCGTGCGCCACCCCGCAACCGCCCTCGCGACAGCGCCCCCACGGCCAGCGCCAGCGCCGCTACGCCAAGACCGGCCAGCACCGCCAGCGCCGCCGAATTGGCAAAGGCCCGCGCGGTCACGGTCTGGTTCAGGATCACCTCGTGGAAATGGCGCAGCGTGACGGTGTCAGCCCGCAGCGGCACGCCATAGGTCGGCACCAGTGCGGTGGCCAGCATCGCCAGCAGCGGCGCAACGACAGCAAAGGCCAGCACGGCCCACAGCGCCAGTTCGACCGGCGACCGCCAGCGCCCCAGCGTCAGGCGCAACGGCTGCTGCGGCGGGCCGATCAGCGCGACCGACGCGTGCCGCATCAGACGCATCTGCGCCCACACGGCCGCCACCGCCACCGCCCCGATCAGCGTGGCCAACACGGCCATATCGGCCAGCACGGACGGCCCGCTCGACGCCAGCCGTTGCCACATCAGCACCGGCACCGTCACATACCGCCCGGGAATGCCCAGCAGCGCCGGAACGCCGAAGTTGCCGAGCGCCGAGACGAACGCCAGCGCGAAACCGGCCAGCACCGCGGGGCGCAACAGCGGCAGCACCACCCGCGTCAGCACGCGCCACGGTCCCGCGCCGTTGACCCGCGCCGCCTCGGCCAAGTCGCGGGGCAGGGCGCGCAGGGCAGCCCGCAGCGTCAGGTACACAAGCGGAACCTGTTGCAGGGCAAGGAGGCCGATCACCCCTTCGCGCGAGTAAAGCGGATGCGTGCTGCCCGGCGCGGGGGCAAGGTTCAATGCCTGCAACAGGACGCTCGATGGTCCCAGCATCTGGATCCATGCAATCGCCGTCACATGTGGCGGGATCATCATCAGCATCAGAATGGCGAACGACAGCGCGGTGCGGCCCCGCACATCGGTCAGGCCGATCAGCAAAGCCAGCGCGCCGCCGACAAGCGTGGCGGCGACCGCCGACAGCGCAGCGCTTTCCAGACTGTGCCAGAACGCGCGCTGCACCGACCGGCTGTTCACGGCGCTGACAAAGGCATCCGGACCGCCGCCGGTGCCCGACACCGCCAGACGACCGATCGCACCCAGCGGCAGGACGAACAATGCAAAGGCCGCCAGCACGATCAGCGCCAGCAGCACGGGTTCGCCTGTGATGCGGCGCAGCCCCGGCCATCGGGCCGGGGCTTCGCGAAGCGGTGCGGGCATCGAAGGATCAGCCGCCGAACATCTCGGTGAACCGGGTCTTGTTGGCTTCTTCGTCCGCGAGGGCCTTGGCGGCGTCGAAAGGCAGGATCTTGATCGTGTCGCGGGCGGGGAAACCGGCCGGCGGCGTCACGGCGGGGTGCGCGGGCAGATAACCCATGTCCGCCGCGACCTGCTGGCCGGATTCCGAGATCAGGAAATCGACAAAGGCCTTGGCGGTATCGGGGTTGGTCGTGTTTGCCAGGATCGCCACCGGTTCGGACACGGCCGACACGCCTTCGGTCGGGAAGACGAACTGGATCGGCGCACCAGCGGCCGCCTCGCGGATGGCGAGGAAGTCTACGAGGAAGCCGTACAGCTTTTCGCCGCCCGCAACGGCCTTGAGCACGCCGCCATTGCCACCATCGGCGACCGCGCCCTGTCGGGCCAGCGCTTCATAGAAACCCCACCCCAGTTCGGTGCCGGTCAGCGCGACCATGTGGATCGTCGCCGCCCCCGACGCGAGCGGCGAGGGCATCATGAACGCGGCGGTCACCTCCGGCGCGGTCAGATCGGCGTAGGAGACCGGCTTGACCGGGGCGGACGTGTTATAGACGATGCCCGTGGTGATCAGTTTCGTCGCAAACCACGTCTTGTCGGCATCCATGATGCCCGGTTCGTAGGCCGAGGTGTCGGCATCGGGGTGGGCCATCAGCAGGCCTTCGGCCTTCAGGCCTTCCATCGTGACCGAGTCGGCGATCAGCAGCACGTCGGCTTGCGGCGCACCCGCCTCCAACTCGGCGCGGAACTTGGCCATGATCTTGGGCGTGCCGTCGCGCACGAATTCGACCGTGACACCCGGATTGGCTGCCATGAAGGCATCGACCGTCTTTTGCGCATCTTCGTTCGGCTGCGAGGTATAAAGTACCAGCGTGCCGCCGACTTCGGCATGGACTGCGGTCGACAGGCTGAGGGCGGCGAGGGTGGACAGGATCAGGCGGCGCATGGGAGGGTCCCTTCGGTCATACGTGTGTTGGGTTTGTGGGCGGCACGGTTCGCCTGGCCGGTCGTGTGCCAGGTCAGGCGTAATCGGCTTGGGGTTGGTCATAGGTGGCGCACGCAACATCCATGTGACATGCGGCAATGCCCGCGGCTGGTTGCCCGGCCGATACGCGGTTCGCCGCCGCATCTGTCTGCACCGCAGCATTTTTTCGCGCAGGTCGATTTTTTTGCAGCGAACGGATGGCCGGGGCTTGGTTTGTCGTGATAACGCGCGCAAAGCTAGACTTTGTTTCAGGGTGCGGGTAGACGGCGTTAGCGCTAACAAAGCGGTCAGATACGAGGTGCAGAATGGTTTCCCGCGTCATTCCGGTCGATGCGTTCGATCTGGTGATCTTTGGTGGTACGGGCGACCTTGCCCGCCGCAAGATCCTGCCCGGCCTTTATCGTCGGTTTCTGTCGGGGCAGATGCCTGACACGGCCCGCATCATCGGGGCGGCACGTGGCGAATTGACCGACGAAGGCTTTCGCGACCTGGCGGCGGGGGCCATTGGCGAATTCGTACCCGAGGCGCGCCGGGATGCCGCGGTGATCGCGCAGTTTCTGGAACGGCTGTCCTACGTGCCGATCGACGCGCGCGGCGACGCCGGATGGGCCGCACTGCAAGAGCGGATGCGCGACGGTGTGGTTCGCGCGTTCTATTTTTCGGTCGCTCCGGCGTTGTTCGGTGGTCTTGCCGAACGGCTGCACGCCCACGGCATTGCCGACGCGACCAGCCGGATCGTCGTGGAAAAGCCGTTCGGCCGCGACCTGAAAAGCGCGCGCGAACTGAATGCGGTTCTCGCCAAGCACTTTTCGGAAGCGCAGATCTACCGGATAGACCACTATCTGGGAAAAGAGACCGTACAGAACCTGATGGCGGTTCGCTTTGCCAACATCCTGTTCGAACCGTTATGGAAATCCGAATACATCGATCACGTGCAGATCACGGTGTCGGAAACCGTGGGCGTGAACGGGCGCGGCGCCTATTATGACAAGTCGGGCGCGATGCGCGACATGGTGCAGAACCACATGATGCAGCTGTTGTGCCTGATTGCGATGGAGCCGCCCTACCACTTCGACCCCAACGCGGTGCGCGATGAAAAGCTGAAAGTGATCCGGGCGCTGCAGCCGGTCGGGCCGAACGACATCGTGCGCGGCCAATATCTGAAGGGCGGCGGAGAAGGCAGCTATTTGACCGATGCCGAAAATGCCGCCAGCCGCACGGAAAGTTATATTGCGCTGAAGGTGCAGGTCGCCAACTGGCGCTGGCAAGGCACACCGTTCTATTTGCGCACCGGCAAGCGTTTGCGCGCCCGCGCGTCCGAAATTGCGATCACGTTCAAGGAGCCGCCGCACTCGATCTTCGACGACGCCCAAGGGTGGCGCGAGAACGTGCTCGTCATCCGGTTGCAGCCCGACGAGGGGATGGATCTGATGGTGATGATCAAGGAACCGGGGCCGGGCGGCATGCGCCTTATGCAGGTTCCGCTCGACATGTCGTTTGCCGAGGCGTTGGGGGAAGAGGCCGAAGACGTGCCCGACGCCTACGAGCGGCTGATCATGGACGTGATCCGCGGCAACCAGACCCTGTTCATGCGCGGCGACGAGGTGGAGGCCGCCTGGGCCTGGACCGATCCGATCATCGCCGGGTGGGAGGCGCAGGGGAATCGCCCGCAGCCGTACGACGCGGGATCCTCGGGGCCGGAAGACGCGTTGATGCTGATGCACCGCGACGGACGGCGCTGGCGCGAGATTCGGGAATGAAGCTGCAGGACTATCCAGACCGCGAGATGATGTATCTGGCACTGTCGCAACTGATGGCGGAACAGATTTCGGACGAGGTTCATGCCATGGGCCGGGCCACGCTTTCGGTGCCGGGCGGAACGACGCCCGGCCCGGTGTTCGACCTGTTGTCTGGCGTCGATCTGGGTTGGGGCAAGGTGGCGGTCGTGCTCAACGACGAACGATGGGTGCCCGAGACCAGTCCGCGGTCCAACACGGCCCTGCTGCGCGCACGGTTATTTCAGGGGCTTGGCGCCGGGGCGACGCTGCTGCCGCTTTACGCCGATGCGCCCGAACCCGAGGCCGCGCTCGATGCCTTATCGGCAGCCATCGCCCCGCATTTGCCGATCACCGTGCTGCTGCTAGGGATGGGGGCCGACATGCACACGGCGAGCTTGTTTCCCGGTGCGGACTTGCTGGCGCAGGCGCTGGCCCCCGACGCGCCGATCCTGTTGGCGATGCGCGCCCCGGGGGCCGGCGAGCCGCGCATCACCCTGACCGCGCCGATCCTGCGCGGGGCGCAGAACATCCACATCCTCATCACCGGGACGGAAAAACGCGCGGCGCTGGAGGCGGCGCAGCACCTGACCCCGATCGAGGCCCCGGTTCGGGCCGTTCTCGACCTCGCAACTGTTCATTGGGCGGAGTAGACCATGAACACCATCTGGCAGGCCTTGCGCGATCACCATGACAGCACGAAGGATCGTCCGATCCTGTCGCTGTTCGACGAACCCGATCGCGCCGCGAGGTTTAGCGCGCGGGCGGCGTCGATGCTGTTCGACTATTCCAAGACGACGATCGACGATGCGGCGAAAGCCCTGCTGATCGACCTCGCCGGTGCGGCCGGGGTCACGGCGCGCCGCGATGCAATGTTTGCCGGGGCAAAGATCAACGACACCGAAGGCCGTGCCGTGCTGCACACCGCCTTGCGCGCGCCCCAAGGCGTGCAGGTCATGGTGGACGGCGCGGACGTGGTGCCCGGCATCCATGCGACGCTGGCCCGCATGGCGCTTTTTGCGCAGGACGTGCGCGAAGGGCGGTTCACGGGGCAGGGCGGGCGGATCACCGATGTGGTGAACATCGGGATCGGCGGCTCGGACCTGGGTCCTGCGATGGCGACGCTGGCCCTTGCCCCCTATCACGACGGGCCGCGGGTGCACTACGTCTCGAACGTTGATGGCGCGCATGTCGCGGACACGCTCGCCTTGCTGGACCCCGCGACGACGCTGGTGGTCGTCGCCTCGAAAACCTTCACCACGATCGAGACGATGACCAACGCAGATACGGCCAAACGCTGGATGGCGACCGTGGTGGCCGACCCTGCGGCGCAATTCGCCGCCGTCTCGACGGCTACCGACAAGACCGCCGCCTACGGCATCGCTCCCTCGCGCGTGTTCGGGTTCGAGGATTGGGTCGGCGGCCGCTATTCGCTATGGGGGCCGATCGGGCTGTCGGTGATGCTGGCGGTAGGCCCCGAGGCGTTCGGTGAATTCCTCGCAGGCGGACGCGACATGGACGAGCGGTTCTGCCACGATCCATTGGACCGCAACATGCCGGTGCTGCTGGCGCTGGTCGGGATCTGGCACAACCAGATCTGCGGCCACGCCACGCGCGCCGTGCTGCCCTATGACCAGCGTCTGTCGCGCCTGCCCGCCTACCTGCAACAACTCGAGATGGAATCGAACGGCAAGCGCGTGGCCCGCGACGGCTCTGACCTCGTCGAGAACTCCGGGCCGGTGGTCTGGGGCGAACCGGGCACCAACGGCCAGCATGCGTTCTACCAGCTGATCCATCAGGGCACCCGCGTCGTCCCGTGCGAATTTCTGATCGCGAAAGACGGCCACGAACCCGACCTTGCGCATCAGCATTTGCTGCTGGTGGCCAACTGCCTCGCCCAGTCCGAAGCGCTGATGCGGGGCCGCAGTCTGGAGGAAGCGACGGCGATCATGGCGAAGAAAGGCTTCGAGGGCCCCGAACGCGACCGCCAGGCCCGCCACCGCGTCTTTCCCGGCAACCGCCCCTCGACCACGCTGGCCTATCCCAAGCTGACCCCCTTCACGCTGGGCCAGATCATCGCGCTCTACGAACACCGCGTGTTCGTCGAAGGCGTGATCCTTGGCATCAACTCCTACGATCAGTGGGGGGTGGAGCTGGGCAAGGAACTGGCACTGACGTTGCAGCCGATCCTCGAAGGCAAGGCAGACGCCTCGGCCAAAGACGGCTCGACGCGTGCCCTGATCGACTACCTCAGGGCCTGAGCCCCGGTTCCTTTGTGCGCAAATGTCCAGCAGGGGGTGCGGGGGGTGTGACACCCCCCGCTTTGCCGTCGGCCACCCGTGCTATTCGCGGAAATACCGGCTGTCCTTGATCTGGTCCCAAGCCCAGACCACCTCTTGCAAACGGTCCTCGTCGCTGCGGTCGCCGCCGTTCATGTCGGGGTGCAGGTCCTTGACCAGACTCTTGTATTGCTTGCGGATTTCCGCCTTGGTCCAGGTGTCGCGGGCGTCGAGGATCTCGACCGCCTTGCGTTCGGTTGCGGGCAGCTTGCGGGTGGCGTTCGACGTCGGCTTGCCCGGGTTCTGCGTCGCGTTGGTGCCGAGGATTTCCAGCGGGTCGTCAACCCCCAGCCGCTGCCAGGCACGGCCGTCGTCCTTCTTGGAAAACGGCTTGGTTTCCCGCTCCCACATGCGGTCCTTGTCGAGCAGCTTTTGAAATTCCTCATCGGTCGCCGTGCCGAAGAAATTCCATTTCAGATTGTATTCGCGCACGTGGTCCCGGCAGAACCAGAAATACTCGTCCAGATGGTCGGGGGATTTCGGCGCACGGTAGGCACCCTTCTCTTTGCAGTTCGGATAGTCGCAGGCCTTGGTCGACGTATCGAACGCCCCCGACATCCCCCGGCGCCCGGTTTTGCGTTTGGCCTTGTCCGAGGAAACCCGGATGTCGAATTCGAAGGGCGGGCGGGTGGACATGAACGGCAGCCTCGTCGCTGGGTAGAGCCTTTCCGACTCGGGGCTGTAAGGATAGGCGTTTGTGCGAGATCCGAAAGAGGGTGACGTGAAAATGACGGTGGAAGAGCAGATGAAAGCCCGGCTTCAGGCGGCTTTCGCCCCCGAGGTGCTGGAAATCGTGAACGACAGCCACCGGCATGCCGGTCATTCGGGGGATGACGGGTCGGGCGCAAGCCATTTCAGCGTGACACTTCGCAGCACAGCGCTGGCGGCATTGCCGCGCGTCGCCCGCCACCGCGCCGTCCACGCTGCCCTGGGCGATCTGAATACGCGCGTGCACGCGATCGCCCTCGATCTGGGTTGAATGGTTCGCCATCCAGCTAACTAATGCTTGTCTTTCGGGTGCGATCCGAAATACAAAGCCATATGGCTAAGCATGACCCCGACCTGTCGCTGATTTTCCAGGCCCTGTCCGACCCCACGCGGCGCGCGATGCTGGCGCGGCTTGGGCAAGGGCCTGTGCCGGTAAGCGAACTGGCCCGCCCGACCGGGCTTGCGCTGCCCACCATCCTGCGCCACCTGGCGGTGTTGCAGGACGCCGATCTGATCGAGACCGAAAAGACCGGTCGCACCCGGATGTGCCGCGCTGTCCCCCAGACGCTGGCCCATACGGAACGCTGGCTGGCGGAACAGCGTTCGATCTGGGAGGCGCGCACCGACCGACTCGAAGCCTATGTTGCCACCCTGATGAAAGATGCCGAAAATGGACCTTGACCCCGAGACCGACCTGATCCTGACCCGTGACATCAACGCACCGCGCGATCTGATCTATGCGTGCTGGACCACGCCCGAGCATCTGATGCAGTGGTTCGTCCCCAAACCGCACCGTGTCACGGCCTGCGAACTTGACGTGCGCCCCGGTGGCAAGTGCAACACGACCTTTGACGTCGATGGCCACCTGCACGAAAACAAAGGTGTCTATCTCGAGGTGATCCCGAACGAAAAGATCGTGTTCACCGATACGTACACCGAAGGCTGGAAGCCCGCACCCGAACCCTTCATGACCGCGATCGTGACGTTCGAGGATGCCGGGCCGGACCGCACCCGCTATACCGCCGTGGTCCGCCACCGCACCAAGGAGGCCGCACAACAGCACGACCAGATGGGATTTCAAGAGGGGTGGGGCACTGCGGCCGCTCAACTGGAAACCTATGCGCAGGGGTTGCGCGCGTGATCGGCGCTGCCGAACGCACCATGGTGCTGGACCGGGTAATCGACGCGCCCGTGTCGGTCGTGTGGGCGGCGTGGTGGAACCCCGATGCACTGCCGCTGTGGTGGGGACCGGACGGATACTCCTGCCGCACGACGCGGATCGACCTGCGCGCCGGCGGCGCGTGGGTCTTCGACATGATCGGCCCCGATGGCACGGTCTATCCGAACCATCATCGCTACGTCCGGGTCGAAACCGAACGGCGCATCGACTATGAGTTGCTTTGGGGCGAGAACGGGCCGAAGCACGCCGATGCGTCTGTGACGTTCGAAGCCGTGGGTGGTGCGACGAAAGTGACGCTGCACATGATGCTCGCCACCGTCGAGGCGTATCAGGCGGCCAAAGACTTTGGCGCGGTTGCCTTGGGAATGCAGACGCTGGGCAAGTTGGCGGTGTTCGTGGGGGCCACCTGAGCGCCTATGCCTTGCGGGGCGGTTTTTCGCGTCGGCAGCGGTCAGAGCAGTACTTGACCTCGTCCCACACTTTTTCCCACGCTTTGCGCCAAACCATCGGCCGCCCGCAGGTCACGCAGATCTTGACCGGCAGGTCAGATTTCTTGCGCATTTTCACAGGTCGAACGCCAGTTGCGACGTCGAAGCGGGGGCTCCACGCCTTTTGGATAAACGGTCGTTCACAAACCGCGGATCGGCGCGGCTGGCGTGTTTTTCGATCACCTCGGCGACCTCGGCCTGATGCGTCGGGGACCGCCGCAAGGCCCACAGCGCATCACGCGCCGCGCGTTGGGCCGAGGCGAGATCGACGAGCGGTTCGGGATAGCGCCGCCCCAACAGTCCCTTCGCCCCGGGCCACTTCCAAGGCTCTTGCAGAAAGCTGTCCGGCACGGCCGCGAGTTCCGGCAGCCACCGGCGCGTGAAGGCGCCCGTCGGGTCGTGGTCCAGCCCCTGCTTGACCGGGTTGTAGATGCGGATGGTGTTGATGCCCGTGACACCGGATTGCATCTGCACCTGCGGCCAGTGAATTCCGGGATCGTAGTCGGTGAACCGGCGCGCGAGGATCGGACCGGTGTCGCGCCAATCCAGCCAGAACTGATAGGACGCCACGGCCATCACCATCGCCCGAGCGCGAAAGTTCAGCCATCCCGTGGCGATCAGCGACCGCAGGCAGGCATCGAGAAACGGCACGCCGGTCTCGCCAGCTTCCCACGCTGCCAGCCGATCGCGGTCTTCCCCGCGCGGCCGCAAGCCTTCTGTGGCGCGGTGCAGGGCGCGCACCTCGATCTGCGGTTCGTCTTCCAGCTTTTGGGCGAAATGATCGCGCCAGGCCAGCCGCGATTCGAAACTTGCCAGCGAACCCGACCACAACCCGCCCGGACGCTCGGCCACCCGGGCCGAGGTGGCCTGCGCCACCTCGCGGCCCGACACCGTTCCCCACGCCAAATGCGGCGACAGGCGCGAACAGGCACGTTCGCCGGTCACGGGCGACGACAGCGACGACCGATACCGCTCGCCCCGCTGGGCAAGGAAACTGTCAAGCAGGGCCAGGCCTTGCGTGCGTCCGCCCGCCTGCCGGTTGGGGCATCGATCCTCGGCCAGACGCAAGGCGCGTGCGGTTGGGATAACACCCGGTTCGACGCCGGCAACCGCGTTGAATTCGGGCACGGGCACGATGGCATCGGTCATGAAGGCATCGCGTTTGCCGGCCCAGCCATCACGCCCCGCAAGCCGGCGCACCACGCCGGTCTGTGGCACCTCGTGCCACGCCACGCCGGCATCGCGTGCCCAGGACGCCACGCGACGATCGCGGGCGTAGGTCCACAGGTTGCCGGTTTCTTGATGGCTGACGATCGAGCCGATCCGGTTGGCCTTGCACAGCCGGTCGAGCACGCTGGTCGCCTCGCCGACCCGGATGGTCAGTGATGCACCGTGTTGCGCCAAGGCGTCGCGCAACTCGGTCAGACTTTCTGCAACGAAGTCCCATTGACGGCCCGAACTGTCGGGCAGGGCCCAATACTCCGGCTCGACGATATACAACGGCAGAACCGGGCCAAGCGACGCCGCAAGGGACAGCGCCGGATGGTCGGACAGTCGCAGATCGCGCTTGAGCCAAAGAAGAACATTCATGGAACATAGAAATAGCCGCTACGGGGGATTCGTAAACCCCCCGCGCGGCTATCACGGTGCTTCGTGGCGCGGATCTTGCCGATCAGGGCTGTGTGGTCGGGGCCGGGGTCGCGGGGGTGGGGGTGGCTTCGGTCGGCACGGTCGGTGCCGGATCTTCGGTCGGCAACCCGGTGCGCCCGTCGATCGAACCGCCTTGGCTGTCGACCGGCGTGCCCTCTTCAGCCGTGTTCATCATCAGAAAGAACAGAGCGGTCAGCGCGAACACGACCACGACGACCATCCCGATCAAAGGCGCGCGATGGCGGCGTTTCTGGGTTTCCACATTGGTGTGCGGTGCTGACATGATGATCTCCTGACGTGGCGTTGAACTTGCCGCTTGCGCTGTCTAACGTGCGAACCTTGAAGCGGTTCCCCAAACGGCAGGATGCCATGACCAGCGACGCGCCCCAGACGATCTACTTGGCGGATTATCAGCCGTGGACCCATATCCTGAAGTCGGTGCAGCTGACCTTTCGCCTGCATCCTTCGGCCACGCGGGTGATCGCCCAACTGGCCCTGTCGCCCAATCCCGCCCGTCCGGGGCGGCACGACCTGCGCCTCGACGGCGAGAACCTGACCCTGATCTCGCTTGCGCTCGATGGGGTGGCTCTGTTGGTGGAACCTGACGCGACCGGCCTGACCATTCCGGCCTCGCTGCTGCCGGACGGGCCGTTCACGGTGCAGACCGAAGTGCAGATCGCCCCCGAAGGCAACACCGCGCTGGAGGGTCTTTACATGTCGCGCGGGCTTTACTGCACGCAGTGCGAGGCGGAAGGGTTTCGCAAGATCACCTTCTACCCCGACCGCCCTGACGTGATGTCGGTGTTCAAGGTGCGGATCGAAGGCGATGCGCCGGTTCTGCTGTCAAACGGCAACCCGGTCGCCGCAGGTCCCGGCTGGGCGGAATGGGATGATCCCTGGCCGAAGCCCGCCTACCTGTTCGCGCTGGTGGCGGGGGATCTGGCCGCCTTTCCAGCTCGCTTCACCACGATGTCGGGGCGCGAGGTCGCGTTGAACATCTACGTCCGTCCGGGGGACGATGACCGCTGCGCCTATGCGATGGACAGTCTGATCCGGTCGATGCGCTGGGACGAGCAGACCTATGGGCGCGAATACGATCTGGACGTGTTCAACATCGTCGCCGTCGACGATTTCAATATGGGCGCGATGGAGAACAAGGGGCTGAACATCTTCAACTCGCGCCTCGTTCTGGCCAGCCCGGCCACGGCGACCGACGACGATTATAACCGGATCGAGGCGGTCATCGCGCACGAGTATTTCCACAACTGGACCGGCAACCGGATCACTTGCCGCGACTGGTTTCAGCTGTGCCTGAAAGAAGGGTTGACGGTGTTTCGCGACCAGCAGTTCACCGGCGACATGCGCAGCCATGCGGTCAAGCGGATCGAGGATGTGCTCACCCTGCGCGCCCGGCAGTTCCGCGAGGATGGCGGCCCGCTGGCGCATCCCGTGCGGCCCGATGCGTTCATCGAGATCAACAATTTCTATACCGCGACGGTGTATGAAAAGGGCGCCGAGGTGATCGGCATGCTGAAGCGGCTGGTCGGGGACGCCGACTATGACCGGGCGTTGTCGCTGTATTTCGACCGGCATGACGGCGACGCGGCGACGATCGAGGATTGGCTGCGCGTGTTCGAGGATACAACCGGGCGCGATCTGTCGCAGTTCAAACGATGGTACACTCAGGCCGGGACACCTCGCGTGTCCGTTGTCGAACAATGGGACCCGGCTGGCAAGTTTACCTTGACGTTCACCCAGCTGAACCCGCCCACCCCCGGCCAGCCGGTCAAGGATCCCAAGGTCCTGCCCATCGCCGTGGGCCTGCTGAACCCAAACGGTGACGAAGTCGTGCCGACGACCGTGCTGGAAATGACGCAAACCGAACAGTCTTTCACGTTCGACGGTCTGGCCAGCAAACCCGTCGCGTCTATCCTGCGTGGTTTTTCCGCGCCGGTGATTCTGGACCGCGCCGCGTCGCCCGAGGAACGTGCGTTCCTGCTGGCCCACGACACCGACCCGTTCAACAAATGGGAGGCTGGGCGCGCCTTGGCCAAGGACGTGCTGACGCAAATGACGCTGAACGGCGCGCAGCCGGGGCCGGACTGGCTGGATGCGTTGGCGCGGGTGGCGTTCGATGACAGTCTGGACCCGGCTTTTCGCGCGCTGGCGCTGCGGCTGCCGGGCGAGGATGACATGGCGCAGACCTGGGCCTCGCAAGGT
>JANNNU010000136.1:0-23520 GCA_031398695.1 Paracoccaceae bacterium
GGACGCCACCGAATACAACGGGATCCAGGACGGCTGGGAAGATATTGGTGAGATCAATGACGTGATCCTCAGCCGTGACGGTTCGGTCGAGTCGGTTCTGGTAGACATCGGCGGCTTCCTCGGGATGGGCGAACGTCAGGCTGCCGTGTCGATGGCGTCGCTGCAGTTCGTGTCCGAAGCCGGCACCGCGGATGATCCGGATGACTGGTTCCTAGTGATCAACGCCGACCGCGCCACGATCGAAGGCGCACCGGAATGGACCATGGGCGCCAACATGGACGCCACCGGCACCGCGCCGATGACGGACACGACCGCCATGGACACCACCACCACCGACACCACGACGGGCACCACCGCCGTGGCACCGGAAACCGCACCCGCGACCGACATGACGGCGGACGGCACCGCCACCACGACGCCGGACGCGACCATGGACACGACCACGGCAACCCCGATGGCGCGTGACGGTTATGACACCGTCGTTGCGACCGACCTGACCTCGGAAATGCTGACCGGCGCTACCGCTTACGACATGAATGACGAAAGCGTCGGCAGCGTGTCGGATCTGGTCCTGACCGCCGAAGGCAACGTCACGGCGGCGATCATCGACGTCGGTGGTTTCCTCGGGATGGGCGCCAAGCCGATCGAAGTGAACCTGGACGAAGTTGAAATCCTGCGCGAAACCGATGGCGACGACGTGCGCATCTATGTTTCGATGACCAAGGAACAGCTGGAAGCGATGCCGACCTACAGCAACTGATGCTGAACGTCGCGTGACCGAAGGCCCGCGCGTCACGCGCGGGCCTTTTTATTTGCGCGTGCAGCTCGGCTGCCACCCGTGCAGTGCGTCACCGGGCGCTTAAACGCGGTGACATCGATCGGGTTCCAGACCGTGCAGGCAAATCTGCGCGATTTGCATTGGAACCATCGCCCCGCCACACGGTTTGCTACCTGAAGCAAAAATGGAACCGCTATGCCAGATACATCCGCCCCGTTGTTCACGATCGACCGGGACGCCTCCCGCAGCGATGCCCTTGGGGCCGAGTATGATGGCAACGGCGTCAATTTCGCGCTGTATTCTGCACACGCGACCCGCGTCGAGCTGTGCCTTTACTCTGACGACGGTCAGGTGGAACTGGGCCGGGTGGACCTGCCGGTGCGCCACGGTGATATCTGGCATGGCTATGTACCCGGACTGAAGCCGGGTCAGGTCTATGGTTACCGCGTGCATGGCCCCTACGAACCCGAGGCCGGGCACCGCTTCAACCCCGCCAAACTGCTGCTGGACCCGTATGCGCGCGAACTGCGGGGGAATCTGATTTGGGATGATGCGGTCTTTGGCTATCAGATCGGCCAGGATGACCTGACGCGAGACGACCGCGACAGCGGGCCCTTCATGCCGAAGTCGGTGGTGGTGGACCCGGATTTCGATTGGGAACTCGACAGTGCGTTGCGCACGCGCTGGGAAAATACCGTGATCTATGAGACGCATGTCAAGGGTCTGACGATGCGGCACGACGCCGTGCCGGAACGCGTGCGCGGCACATTCGAAGGACTGGCGCACCCGTCGATCATCGCCCATCTGCAGCGCATCGGGGTGACGGCGGTGGAACTGCTGCCGATCCATGCCTTCGTGCAGGACCGCCATCTGCTGGAAAAGGGCCTGTCGAACTATTGGGGCTACAACAGCATCGGATTTTTCGCACCGCACTCCGCATACTTGCGGTCGGGCGGGGTGGCCGAGGTCAAGGAGGCGGTGAAACGGTTTCACGCGGCGGGCATCGAGGTTATCCTCGACGTGGTCTACAACCACACCGCCGAGGGCAGCGAGCTGGGCCCGACCCTGTCGTTCCGCGGCATTGACAACGCGTCTTACTACCTGCTCGCACCAGAGGCGCCCCGGCACAGCTTTGATACGACAGGGTGCGGCAACACGCTGAACGTGGCGCATCCCATGGTGTTGCGGATGGTGCTCGACAGCCTGCGCTACTGGGTGCAGGCCTGTCACGTGGACGGGTTCCGCTTCGATCTGGCATCGACGCTTGGTCGCGATTCCACCGGGTTCGAGCGCGATGGCGCCTTCTTCGTGGCGATCCGTCAGGACCCGATCCTGTCGTCGGTCAAGCTGATTGCCGAGCCGTGGGACATCGGCGAGGACGGCTATCAGGTGGGCGGCTTTCCGTGGCCGTTCCGCGAATGGAACGACAAGTTCCGCGATGACACCCGTGCATTCTGGCGGCGCGATCCGGGCCTGATCAACAAGATGGCCGAAAGGTTGACCGGCTCGCCGGTCCAGTTCAACCATTCGGATCGTCCCGCGACGTCGTCCGTCAACTTTGTTGCGGCGCATGACGGGTTCACCTTGTGGGATACCCTCTCCTACAACGACAAGCACAACGAGGCCAACGGCGACGGCGGATCGGACGGGCACAACAACAACCTGTCGCACAACCTTGGTGCAGAAGGTCCGACCGACAATCCCGACATCCTGGCCGCACGTCTGCGGCGCGCAAAGGCGATGCTTGCCACGCTCTTGCTGTCGCAGGGGGTGCCGATGCTGCTGGCGGGGGATGAATTCGGCCAGACCCAGCATGGCAACAACAACGCCTATTGTCAGGACACCGACCTTGCCTGGCTGGATTGGGCTGCGGCACGCAACGATCTGGTTCTGGCGGTGGCGAAGCTTACTGCATTTCGGCGCGACATGGCCGTGTCGCGCGATGAATTCTGCAACGGTGACGCGGATGGCGCAGCCCCTTCGGCGCTGTGGCACCACCCTGACGGTCGCCCGATGACCCCCGAGGATTGGGAACACGACGGCACCACCTGCGTCGGCCTGCAACTGATGACGGACAGCGCCAACTTGCTTATCCTGATCAATGCGGGCGATGATGCACGCTTCGCTCTACCGGAGGGCAGTTGGCACGCAAAGATCGACACGGCAAAGGATGACATTGCAGTGACCGGAGCCCCGTCGGATCATGTCGATCTGGGGTGGCAGTCCGTTCAGGTTTACCAGTCTGCCTGAGTTACGGCGCCCTACCAACGACTTGCATCCCGAAGGGATCCCCCATGACCGCCGCCGTGCCTGCTGACGCTCTTTCGGATTCGCCGCCCGCCAAGGCCAGCGGACTTGCAACCCCAACCTGGCTGCCACGCCGGATCACCCTGCCGACGCTTGCCACCATCGCGGCCGTGGTGGTGATCGTCTACTTTGCCAAGGCGATCGTCCTCCCGTTGGCGATTGCCACGCTGATCAGCTTTGCGCTGTCTCCGCTGGCCACGCAGTTGCGTCGCTGGGGCGTGCCCAACCTGCCGGGTGTGCTGGCGGTGGTCTTTCTGGCCTTCGTGGTGATCGGGCTGTTCCTGCTCGTGGTCGGTACGCAGTTGACTTCGCTCGCTCAGAACCTGCCGACCTTTCAGGCCAATATCATCGAAAAGGTCGAAACCCTGCAGCAGGCCGGCAGCGAGAACAGCCTGCTCGGCCGCCTTGGCGAGATGATCACCACGATCAACACCGAGATCGGCGGCGGGTCGCGTGCGGTGCCCGATGGGGTTGCCACGACGGACGTGACGATTGCCCAACCCGTACCGGTTCAGATGGTGGACTACAAAAGTCCCGTCGCGGTCCTGCGCGATGTTCTGCTGCCGCTGCTGGTGCCGATCGCGACCGTCGGCCTAGTGCTGGTCGTCGTGGTCTTCATGCTGCTGGAACGGGATGAATTGCGCGACAGGTTCATCCGTCTGGTCGGGTCCAGCGACCTGCACCGCACCACCCAGGTCCTGACCGAAGCGGGGCAGCGGGTCGCGCAATATCTGCTCGTCCAGCTGCTCGTGAACGTCATCTACGCGGTCCCGATCGGGGTTGGCCTTTACTTTATCGGCGTGCCAAACGCGATCCTGTGGGGCCTCTTGACGATGGTGTTGCGCTTCGTGCCCTATATCGGTTCGGTTCTGGCGGCGGCATTCCCGCTGTTCCTGGCCTTTGCCGTGTCACCCGACTGGTCTGCCATCCTGTGGACCCTGGCGCTGTTTGGCGTTGTCGAGCTGATCACCAGCAACATCATCGAACCATGGCTCTATGGTGCGCGCACCGGCGTCAGCCCGCTTGCAATCATCGTCTCGGCGATGTTCTGGACCTGGCTTTGGGGCCCGCTCGGCCTTGTGGTGTCCACGCCGCTGACGGTGTGTCTGGTCGTGCTGGGTCGCCATCTTCCGCAGTTCGAGCTTTTCGATATTCTGTTGGGGGATCAGCCGGTGCTCGCGCCCCATTCGCGGCTGTATCAGCGTCTTCTGGTGGGCGACGTGATGGAGGCGAGCGTGCTGGCCGAAGAGTCGCTCGAAACGCTGTATCTGGCGGAATACTACAGCGAAATCGGCATCCCCGCGCTGATTATCGCGCAGCAGGATCAGGCGCGTGGCGTCTTGCGACCCGAACAGCATGACAGCCTTGTCGTCTCGGTGCGTCAGATGGTTGCCGACCTGGCCGAAGTGGCGACGGACGAGCTTGACCTTGCGTCGACCGAGGACGGTGACGCGGATGCCGACAACCGGCCACGGGTCGATGCGCCGGTGCGCGTGCTGTGCATCGGCGGGCGCAGCGATCTGGACGATCTGGCCGCGGCGATGCTCGCGCAGTCGCTGACGACGACGGGGGCGGTCACCACGGTGCAACCCCACACCGATCTGGCCCGTCGCCAGATCGCGACCTTCGATAGTGCCAATCTGGATTGCGTCGTGATCAACTTTCTCGATGCGGCCCCGTCACGCGCGTCGTTCCTTCACATCCGGCGCATCAAGCGCGCCTTGCCCGGACTTCGGGTCGGCGTGGTGGTCTGGCAGCAGCCGCCCCGCAAAGGGCAGGACATCACGCTGGTCGATCTGGGTGCGATGCCGATGATGCCCGTCGTGTCGGCTGAAACGCTGCAGCAGGCGCGCGACATCGGTGCCGATTTCGCCGTCACGTCGGTCGAGGCGGTGCGGAAGGAAGCGAACGCGGTCGGCCCGGCAAAGCCGCTGGATGATGCCGGCCTGCGCATGTTGCGTCCGCCTCGGTCGGCCGTCGCGTGACTGCTGACGGAACCGGACCGCGCCTTTCGATCCGGCCCGTCAGCAGCCCCGCGGTGCGTGATGGCGCAGCTTTGCCATGACGGCCGACGTATCGAAGGGCTGCGTCAACACGTCAAAGATCGACGTGGGACCGACCGCTTCGGCCTCCAGACCCAGCAGCACCAACCGGCCCCCGCGTGCTACGATGCTGTGATGCAGAGGTGTTTCCAGAAACGCACTGGGCGCTCCGGCGACAAAGGCAATCTCGACCGTCCGGGCATCGACAAGGCTGCTTTGCGCATCGGCCAACGAGGCCGCACAGATCACATCGGCGTCGGGATCGAAGTCAGTGATGATCTCTGCAATATCCCGCGCGATAAGCGTTTCCTTGATGAAGACAAGGTAAGTGCGTCTGCCAACCATCGTATGCGTGCCTTGATCTGCCAGTGTGTGCCGTCTTGTTCGGCAGACCATGCGCAGAAACTGCGATGGACGTGATTAAACCACGACGTATCGATGATATTTTGCAGATGCCAGATCTGGCGTCATGTGCCGTTGCGTTCCGGTGCCGACAGGACACAGCGAACTGGTGCTAGACGCTTGTTGACCTTTACCGATCGAGCACCGGAGAACCTTGCCCATGCCGGCCGCTGCGATTTCAACCGTGACGACGATGCGGGCAGCGCTAAGTTCTTCGCACCGTGCGCGCTATGGGCACCGGGGCATTCGGCATCTGGTTTGCCGCCGTCATGCGCAGCGTTCCGGCGGCCAGCGCTCGGTGCCACGTCCCCATGACGACCCACGCGCGCAAGACGGACGCTTGGCACGGGCGTTTATGCTTTACGATGATGCTGACCCTGAGGACCATGCGCACACCCTTTTCAAGCCAGCAGGCCCGGTTCGGGCACAGTCCTTCAACCCTTTGCTTTTGCGAACGTTCCATGAAAACTGAAAGAATCTGTGGTGCAGCCAGCGCCTGTTTCCGCGCCGTTCCCATCGAACGTCCTGCAAGTCGGGATCCACGGCCGTTGCGCACACGTTATGTTTTGCGCCACGCAAAGCGCAGGCTGTTGGTGATAAAAAGACAAGAGATGAATTCAGCCGGCCACATCGGGCGTCGGGCGTCGGCGCCTTTAGCCTAAAGTCCAGCGCCGAAAGACCAAAGGATCGGGTGCCGATGAGCCTGAAGGCAGAAGACGTTCTTTATCCCACAGAAACCGGGCTCTACTGCGCGCCGGGGGATTTTTTCATCGACCCCATGCGCCCGGTTCCGCGCGCGCTTGTCACGCACGGCCACGCCGATCACGCCCGACCCGACCATGGCGCTGTGATGGCCACCCGGCAGACGCTCGAGATCATGGCAATCCGGTATGGGGCAGACTTTACCCGGCAGCGCCAGATCGCGGATGGCGCGACCCGGATCGGCGGGGTGACGGTCAGCTTTCACCCCGCTGGTCACGTGCTGGGATCCGCGCAGATCCTGATCGTTCCGGACAACGGGCCCCGCATCGTGGTGTCGGGCGACTATTGCCGCGTCCCGAACCCGGTCTGTGCCCCGTTCGAGCCGGTGGCCTGCGATGTGTTCGTGACCGAAGCGACCTTTGGTCTGCCGGTGTTTCGTCACCCCGAGCCGCTGGCCGAAACGGGGCGGTTGATCGCCAGCATGGCCGAGTTTCCCGACCGGCCCCACATCGTCGGTGCCTATGCCCTGGGCAAGGCGCAGCGGGTGATCGCGCTGGCCCGCGCCGTCGGGCATGACCGCCCCATCGCCATCCATGGCGCGCTGAAACGGCTGTGCGATTATCACATCGAACAGGGCATCGACCTTGGCGAACTGGTGTCGGCATCGGACCCCGGCGAGGCGCAACTGGTGCTGGCCCCGCCTTCGGCCTTTGCCAGCCCGTGGGTGCAACGCTTTCGCGATCCGGTCCTGTCCTATGCGTCGGGCTGGATGACGGTGCGCGCGCGCGCCCGCCAGCGCGGGATCGAACTGCCGCTGATCCTCAGCGATCATGTCGACTGGCCCAGCCTGACCGCGACAATCCGTGAACTGGGCCCGCAAGAGGTCTGGATCACCCACGGCACCGAAGATGGCCTAATGCGCTGGTGCGAACTGCAAGGCATCGCGTCGCGGCCCCTGCGGCTGGTGGGATACGAGGATGAACCGGAATGAAGGCCTTTGCGCGATTGCTGGAACGGCTGGCCTTCACGGCGGGACGCAATGCCAAGCTGACGATCCTGTCGCACTACTTCGCGGCGACCCCGGACCCCGATCGCGGATGGGCGCTGGCCGCGCTCACGGGCACGCTGGACCTGCGGCAGGTGTCGCCGTCGCTGCTGCGGCGTCTGGCGGGTGAGCGGGTCGACGCGCAACTCTTTGCCCTGTCCTATGATTTCGTCGGCGATCTGGCGGAAACCATCGCGCTGATCTGGCCCGAAACCGCGTCCAACGCCCCGCAAGTCACGGTTTCACAGGCCGTTACCCTGCTGCGCGAAACCGGCAAGCTGGCCCTGCCCGCCGCGATCGCCGCCACTCTGGACCGCATGACACCGCCCGAGCGGTTGGCGTTTCTGAAACTCGGCACCGGCAACCTGCGCGTCGGTGTCTCGGCCCGTCTTGCGCAGGTCGCCTTGGCACAGGGAAGCCAGCGCCGCGTCGAGGACATCGAAGAGATCTGGCACGGCCTCGCGCCGCCCTACATGCCCCTTTTCGCCTGGCTCGCCGGCGGTGAGAAGCCCGAAGCCGCCTCCGCCGCCCCGTTTCGCCCCGTGATGCTGTCGACGCCGGTGACGCCCGACGACCTGCCGCCGCTCGACCCCGCCGACTATCTGGCGGAATGGAAATGGGACGGCATCCGGGTGCAGGCTGTGTCCGAAGGCGGCCTGCGCCGGCTTTACTCGCGCACCGGCGACGACATCGGTGCCGCCTTTCCCGACCTGATCGAGGCGATGGACTTCGAAGGCGCCGTCGATGGCGAATTGCTGATCCGGCGTGACGCGGACGTGGCGCCGTTTGCCGATCTGCAAAAACGGCTGGGGCGCAAGGTCGTCAGCAAGGCCATGCTGCAAAGCCACCCCGCAACGCTGCGATTGTACGACATCCTGACGTGGCAGGGACAGGATCTGCGGCCGCTGGCGCTGGCCGACCGGCGCGCGCGGCTGGAGTCGGTCAACTTCGCCAGTCCGCGCATCGATCTGTCGCCCCTGCTGCCCTTCGCGACGTGGGACGATCTGGCCCGGTTGCGCGCTGCCCCCCCTGCCGCGGTCATCGAAGGCGTCATGATCAAGCGGCGCACGTCGCCCTATGTCGCTGGCCGGCCGCGCGGCCCGTGGTTCAAATGGAAACGCGACCCAATGGTGGTGGACGCCGTGCTGCTTTATGCCCAAAGCGGCCACGGCAAACGATCGGGCTTCTACAGCGACTTCACGTTCGGGCTGTGGGACGGTGCAGACCTGGTTCCCGTCGGCAAGGCCTATTTCGGCTTTACCGACGAAGAGCTGGTCGAGCTTGACCGGTTCGTGCGCAAGAACACCACCCAGCGGTTCGGCCCCGTCCGCCAACTTGCCCCCCTGCTGGTGGTCGAGGTGGCATTCGAAGGGCTGAACGCCTCGCCGCGCCACCGATCCGGCCTCGCCATGCGCTTTCCGCGCATTTCGCGCATCCGCTGGGACAAACCGGCACCCGAGGCCGACCAACTGGCCACCCTGCGCGCGATGCTGTAGCGCAAGACCTATCGCGCCCCCGGACATTGACGAGGTGCGCGCTAGGCCTGTCTGGCTTGCAGATCGGCGTGAATGCGGTTTTCGGCATCGCGCAAGGCCTGACGCGCCGGTTTTGCGTGAAACACCGCCTCGTGGATTTCGGTGCCGAGGATCGTCTCGATCAGGTTGAACTGCGGGATGGGCGGGCGCGCCCAGGTCACCAGCTCGTTGCGGCGGGCAAGCTGGTCCACCATGCTGACGATCGGAGACGAGGCCAGCGCCTCGGGATCGGCGCAGACGGAAAAGCGCGGGGCAACTGGAAAGCCGTTCTTCACATGGGCCTTCATCGCTTCGGGCGACACCATCCAAGCGATGGCATTCATGATCTGGCGTTGCCGCGCCGGCGGCACATGGGCCGGGATCGTCATCAGGAATCCGCCGATCGGGGCCGCGATCTTGCGCATCCGCCGCGACGGGGGCGGCAGATAGGCCACGCGCCGCGCCACCTGCGAGCTCAGTTCATGTTCGAACCGCGCGGCCCGCATCGTCCAGCAATAGGCCAGCCCGGCCCGCCCGGACATGAAGCACTGGATGCGCTTTTCCCAATCCATGAAGGCGATGTCGGGGGGCGACACTTCGACCAGCTGTTTCATGTAGTCGATCACCTCGGCGGCATCATCGGTGTCGATCTGCAGCTTGAGCTTTTCGAACCGATCGAAGGTCCAGCTTTCCTGATTGTGCATCGGCATGTCGATGATGGTCTTCTGGCAGGCGGCCAGAAAGAACATGAAGGAATTGGCGATCGGCATCCCGCGCTGACCATTCCACGCGATGCCGTAAAACTCGCCTGCAGGACGGTGCAGGGCGCGGGCGGCAGCAATCGTTTCGTCGAACGTGCGCGGATAGGTCAGGCCCCGTTCGTCGAACAGGTCGCGGCGGGCAGCCAGGATCTCGATCGTGCAGTAGAGCGGGATGCCGTATTGCACCCCCTTCCAGTTGCCAGTGCCCCAGACCGATGGGTGGAAATCCAGCGGGTTGATCGCGGCGTCCTGCAACAATTCGTCCAGCGGCGCGAGGTGGCCTTTTTCGGCAAACTCGCCCAGCCACGGCATGTTGATCGAGATGACGTCATATTCCGCCGTCGGCTTGGCGAACTGGGTCTGCGCGCTGGTGTATAGGTCTTGCAGGCGCAGCAAATCGAAGCTGCTTTTTCGGCCCAGATCGCTGCGAAAATCCGACCACATGTTGCGCATCGAGGAAAAGTAGTTGTCGTCGTTCAGCAAGAACCGGATGTCGCCCGGCACCTTGCCGGCAATGTCGTCGCCCCGCACCGGCGAGATGATCTGCGCGGCGAAATAGCTGCCACCAAAGTAGTATTCGTTGGCCTCGGTGCCTTTGCGCAGGCCGAAGGTCTTGGCAAGGTGACCCTTCACATGGGTGGCATAGTCCATGAAGCTGTGCAGCAGCGCATCCGTCGGCTCAAGAAAGTGGGTCTTCAGCCCGCCGCCGCGCGGCACCTGCCGGATCAAGCTGTCGGCGATCATCTTGGTAATCATCCGGTTGCCGGTGCTGTAGGGAACCGCGGCCAGCGTCACCAGTCCGGACTTGTCGATGGGCCGACGCCTGAGGTGGGCATCGACCAGTTCCAGAACGATGTTCCAGAACACGTCCTTCGTCGCTCCGGGCATGCCCGTGTCGAACGGCGCGCGCAGTTTGCGCAAGAAGTCGACGATGCGCGACAACTCGTGCCCCGTAAGTTCGGACACCGGGGGCGTGGGGGGCGTGGCCAGTTGCACCGTCGCGATCCTGCTCAAGCGGAAATATCAGACTGCCATTTCACCAAAGCGAAGAAATCCTGCTCCCGCAACCCGGAATTGGCGGCGGCCCGGTAGAGTTCGAGGATAAGCCCGGTCGTCAGCAGCGGCACGCCGTTCGCGCGGCCGGCGTCGCTGATCAGGCTGAAATCCTTGATCATCTGCCCCACGGTGAATGCCGGGGAATAGTCGCCCGTCACCACCGCATCGGCCTTGTATTTCAACAAGGGCGAGGCGACCGCGCTTTCACAGATCACCTCCATCATGCTCGCCCGGCTCAGCCCTCCGCTGCCACCCAATGCCACCGCCTCGGCCAGGATGGCGGAACTGGCCCCGACGAGCGTGTTCAGCACCAGCTTCATGTACCGCGCCTCTTCGCCCGCCCCAAGGTAGAACTGGCGGGCCGACAGAAGCCGGATCGTGGGCAGAACCGTGGCCCAGGCTTGTTCGTCGCCGGACCCAAGGACGGTCAGCGCGGCCTTTTCCGCAAGCGCGGTACTGCCCGAAAGGGGTGCGCGCAGATAGAGGATCCCACGCTCCTGCAGGTTTGCGGCGATCTCTGCCGAACACTCGGGCGACACCGTGCTCATTTCGACAAGGATGGCCCCCCGCGTCATGTGATGCGCCAACCCCGGTGCACCGTCTCCGCCCAGCACCACTTCGCGCAGCACCCGGTCATTCGGCAGCGTGGCAAAGACGACGCCGTTGCGGCTGTGGTGCGCCAGCGTGCCAGCCCGATCCGCACCGGCTGCCGCGAGGCCTTCCAGAATCTGCGTGTCCGGTTCGGTCACAGCAACCTTGACGTTGGCGGCCAGCAGATTGCGGATCATGGGCGCACCCATCTTGCCCGCGCCGATCCAACCGATGCCCGAACCGTTCGTCGGTGCGTGCACCGTGTCTGCCGTCTTGACCTGCATGACTCGCCCCACCCCTCGCTCCTTACCGACCCTAAATCGCCAAAGTGGAGGCGGTCGGGATAATTTATTCGGATCGGACAAATTTGGGCGTTTCGGTCGGGGTGGAATTGGTAACACTGAGCTTGGGAGTGAGTCATCGTCATCAACGCCATGCAGCCAGACAACCCGAGAGGTGTGTCGGTACCTGGGCCGTTTACCCTGCGCATGGCAGGCAGAGTGTCGATGATCGAGACCGGGGCGCGCGCCGCGGGATAGCAGGGAGGGACGACATGAGAGCAGTTCGGTTTCACGGAGCGCGGGACATCCGCGTCGAAGACGTCGCAGAACCGTCTGCGATGCTTTTGCCGGACGACGTGCTGATTGCGCCGGCCGTGACCGGTATCTGTGGCACCGACCTGCACGAATACCTGGCCGGGCCCATCGTCACCCCGAAAGAGCCGCACGCCTTTACCGGTGCCAGCAATCCGCAGATTCTAGGGCACGAGTTTTCGGCCCGCGTTCTGGCGGTGGGGGATGCGGTCAGCCATGTAGGTGCCGGGGACCGCATCTCGATCCAGCCGCTCTTGTCGCCCCGCAACGACTATTACGGCAAGCGCGGGCTTTATCACCTGTCGCCCTCGATGGGCTGCGTGGGGCTGAGTTGGGCCTGGGGCGGGATGGCCGAAAAGGCGATCATCAAGGACTACAACGCCCAGCCGGTGCCGGACGGTATCACCGACGATCAGGCCGCGATGATTGAGCCTGCGGCGGTGGCGCTGTACGGGGTGGACCGGGGCGGGATCACGGCGGGGTCAACGGTGCTGGTGTCGGGTGCCGGGCCGATCGGGGCGCTGACGATCCTCGCGGCCAAGGCTGCCGGGGCGGCGACGATCATCGTGTCCGAACCGAACCCGAACCGCAGGCGCATCGTCGCCGAAATCGCGCCCTATGCCCATGTCGTCGATCCGCGAGACGGTACGCTGGCACAGATCGTCGGCGACCTGACCGAAGAGGGCGTTGGCGTCGACGTGGCGCTGGAATGCGTAGGCCTTGAGGCGTCGCTGAACGCTTGCGTGCAGGCGGTGCGGCGGCAGGGCAAGATCGTTCAGGTCGGCTTGCACATGCGGCCCGCCAGCATCGATGCGATGCTGTGGGCGTTGAAGGACATCACGGTCGAGGCGACCTGGTGCTATCCGACCCAGATCTGGCCGCGCATCGCCCGCATGATCGCAGCCGGCACCTTCCCGGTGGAAAAGGTCATCACCGCCCGCATCGACGCCGCCGACGTGGTGGCCAAGGGGTTCGAGGCGCTTCTCGACCCGGCGGGACAGCATCTGAAAATTCTGGTCACGACCTGACCGTCGGGCCGACCAACAGAAAGACAAGACCAATGGCTGAACAAAACGTCGCACTCATCGTCGGGGCCACCGGCCTATCCGGCAGCTACACCGGCCGCCTGTTAAAGGAACAGGGCTGGACGGTGGTGACCCTGTCGCGCAGTGCGGCGGACCTCGAGTTTTCCGACCGACACATCGCGGCGGACCTGCAGGATGCGCAGGCAACTGCGGCGGCGCTGACGGCGGCGGGCGACGTGACGCATGTGTTCTTCTGCACCTGGTCGCGGCAGGCCAACGAGGCGGAAAACGTTCGCGTCAACGCCATGATGATCCGCAATCTGTTCGACGGCCTAGCCAAAGCGCCGATCCGGCACGCGGCGCTGGTGACGGGGCTGAAGCACTATCTCGGCTCGTTCGACGACTACGCAAAGGTTAAGCCCTACACGCCTTTCCTGGAGTCGAGCCCGCGCCTGCCCGGCCTGAACTTCTACTATGCGCAAGAGGACGTGCTGTTCGAGGCGGCGGCACAGCGCGGCTTCACCTGGTCGGTGCACCGCCCGCACACGATGATCGGCTTCGTCATCGGCAATGCGATGAACATGGCGGTGACGCTGGCGGTCTATGCCAGCATCTGCAAGCACACCGGACGGCCCTTCGTCTATCCGGGATCGTCCGAGCAGTTGAACGCGGTGACCGACGTGACCGATGCGCGTCTGCTGGCCAAGCAGTTGCTTTGGGCGGCGACGACGCCCAAGGCGGCGAACATGCCGTTCAACACCGCGAACGGCGACGTGTTCCGCTGGACCTGGCTCTGGCAGCAGATCGCCGACTACTTCGGGATCGAGGCCGCGCCTTACCCAGGTCAGCCGACGCCGCTGGAGGGCCAGATGGCCGACGCGCAAACCACCTGGTCCGAGATCGTGGCCAAGCACGGGTTGCAGGACATTCCGGTCAACACGCTCGCGTCCTGGTGGCACAGCGATGCCGATCTGGGCCGGACGCTGGAATGTTTCACCGACATGACCAACAGCCGGACGCTGGGCTTCGACGCCTATCAATCCACACGCAGCAGCTTCACCGACGTGTTCGACGTGCTGCGCGCGCGCCGCATCATCCCGGCATAGGAGATACCGATGCATTATGTCGTGCACTGCCTCGACCATGACGGCGCCGTCGAAAAGCGGCTGGCGCATTACGAGGCGCACAAGGCCTACCTGGCTGCGGCACCGGTCAAGACCGTGATTTCGGGCCCGTTGCTGGCTGATGATGAGGCAACGATGATCGGCAGTTGCTTCGTGATCGAGGCTGACAGTCTGGCGGCAGTCGAAGCGTTCAACCGCGACGATCCCTTTGCGCATGCGGGCCTTTGGAAGACCGTCTCGATCCGACCTTTCTCCAAACGCGTGGACAACCGTTGATGTCGGGACCGGTCAAGATCGCCCTGGTGGGCATGGGGTGGTGGGGGCAGAAGATGCTCTCGGTCCTGCAATCCGCGCCCGCCGACATTCAGGTGGTGCGGGCGGTGGAGCCGAACGTCGAAACCGTGCGCGCGCTTTGCGCGGACAAGGGGATAGCGCTGTCGGCGGACTATGCCGATGCGCTGACCGATCCGGCGGTCGCGGCGGTGGTGCTGGCGACGCCCCATGCGCTGCACACCGACCAGATCGCGGCGGCGGTAGCAGCTGGCAAGCACATCTTCTGCGAAAAGCCGCTGGCACTGACCAAGGCCGAAGCCGAACGGTCGGTCGCCTTGTGTCGGGACGCGGGATTGGTGCTGGGCATGGGGCACGAACGGCGGTTCGAACCCCCGGTGGCCGAGATGCTGGCGATGGCAGACGCGGGCACTTTGGGCCGCATCCACCAGATCGAGGCAAATTTCAGCCATGACAAGTTCCTGAGCCTCGCGCGCGACAACTGGCGGCTGAAGGCCGATCAGGCCCCGGCGGGCGGGATGACGGCAACGGGCATTCACCTCCTGGACCTTTCGGTGCGACTGCTGGGGGCGGCGGACAGCGTGCTATGCCTCTGCGAGCAGTTGTCGTCCGACCTGCCGCAGGGCGACACGGTGGCGGCCTTCGTCAAATTCAAGGGTGGCGGGACGTCCTATGTCTCGGCGTCGCTCGCGAACCCGTTCATCTCGCGATTTGCGGTGTTCGGGTCAAAAGGCTGGATCGACATTCGCGACAAGGCGCATGTCGAGGCGCCGGATGGCTGGATCGTCACGTCGGCCATGGCGGGCGGGCCGATCATCACCCGCGAGGTCGGCAAGGCCGAGCCGGTGAAAGACAACCTTGTGGCCTTTGCCCGGGCCGTGCGGGGCGGGGACTATCCGATCACCGCCGCGCATCTGGTCAACAACATCGCCCTGCTGGAGGCGGTCTTCGCCTCGGCCAAAAGTGGCCGCATCGAAACCGTGGCCTGATCCGACACCACCTGGGAGACCCCGATGAAAGCCCTGATTTTCGATCAACCAAACAAGCCGGTCGTCACCGACATCCAGATGCCGTCCATCGGCGACAACGAGGTGATGGTCCGGTCGCGCCGGGTGGGAATCTGCCATTCGGATTACGAGCTTTTGTCAGGCAACTACATCATCCCGATCAGCTATCCCGTGACGCCCGGCCATGAATGGGTGGGCGAGGTGGTCGAGGTGGGCCGCAACGTAAAGGGCCTGCGGCGCGGCGATCGGGTGGTGGGCGAATGCGTGATCCGCACGCCCGAGCGCATCCACCATTTCGGCTTTTCGATGGATGGGGCCAATCGCGAGTTCTTTGCGGCCCGCCCCGAATGGCTGCACAAGCTGCCCGATGGCGTGGACGATGCCAAGGGCGCGCTGATCGAGCCGTTCACCTGCGGCTATTATGCAGTGCTGCGGCATGGCGGCGTCGATGCCTCGCAAACCGTTGTCGTGTCGGGCGGCGGGACGATCGGGCTGGTGTCTGCGGCGGCGGCGATCGGGATGGGAGCACAAGTGATCGTGGTCGATCCGGTGCCGCTGCGCCGCCACATCGCGATGCGGCTGGGCGCGTTCGGCACGGTGGATCCCCTGGCAGGCAACCCGGTAGAGGCAGTGACCGAGATGACCAAGGGCGGCGCCGATCTGGTGATCGAGGCTGCGGGGCATCCGTCGTCGCTGGCCAACGTGTTCGATTACGCCCGGCCAGAGGGCTGCGTGTCGATGGTCGGCATCAGCATCGGGCAGAAGATCCCGGTCGAGTTGGGCAAGATCCAGATCAAGGACCTGACAGTGCGCGGCTGCATCGGCTCGCCCGGCGTCTGGCCCGCCGCCATCCGGTTTCTGGAGCGGACCGGCATCGACCTGTCGCCAATCCAGACTCACAGCTTTGCGCTCGACGATGCGATTGCGGCCTTTGACCTCGGCAAGGACCCGGCCCGGGCGGTGAAGATCACGCTGGAAATCGCCTGACCGGCCACGGCGCAAACGAGGGGGGAGGACGGATCATGGCACAGGTTTTGCAGACGGCGGGTCAGGACGGACTCGGGCTCGACCCGCGCGCTCTAAGACCCGCCCGCGGGTTCGTGACGGTCGTGATCTCGACGCTGATGCTGATCGTGGTCTGTGCGATTTTTGCGCCGTCCGCCATCTCGGCGGGGGGCCTTGCGGGCAGCCTGCCGTTTGCCGCGGTCATCGCGATCGTGGGTTTAGGGCAGATGCTGGTCGTGCAACAGGGCGGGTTCGATCTGTCGCTGGCCGGGGGTGTGTCACTGGCCGTCGTCATCACGACGCACATGTCGAACGGCAGTGACGCGCTGCTGGCGTCTTCGATCGCCTTTGCGGTTGGCTGCGCGATCCTTGCCGGTGTGGCGAACGGCATCCTCGTGGGGGTGCTGCGGCTCAATGCCATCGTGGCGACCATCGGAATGAACGCGCTGCTTTACGGTGCGGTGTTTGCGGTGTCAGGCGGAGTGCCGCGGATCACCACCCCGCTGATGGCGCAGATAGCGGGCGGCAAGACCCTTGGGATACCGAACTCGGTGCTGTTTGCGCTGGCGATCATGGTTCTCGTCAGTTTCATGCTGAAAAAGACCGTCGTCGGCCGCCGGTTCGAGGCGATCGGGGCTAACCCGGCCGCAGCCCATGCAGCAGGGCTGAAGGTGCCGCTGTACGAGGCGATGGCCTATGTCCTTGCCCAACTTCACTATTGCGTTGCAGGTATCCTGATCTCGGGCATCACCCGCGAACCGACAGCCTTTCAAGGTGACAGCCTGCTGCTGCCGTCGGTGGCGGTGGTGGTGCTGGCCGGAACATCCCTGCTTGGTGGGCGCGGCTTTCCGATCTCGACCGTGATCGCCGCATTCTTTCTGAACCAGCTCAGCCAATTCGCACTGGCCGTCGGGGTGCCCTTTTCGGCCCAGACGATCATCCAGGCCTTGGCGCTGGTGTTCGGGATCGGCGTCTACTCGCTGCGCTGGAAACGCGCGGCAAACACACGTGCACTGAAGTCCAAAATGGAGGAAACGGACAATGGCTGACAATAAGACACGGACTGCCGCCTGTGCGGTGGCTGCGCTGACCATGGCGCTTGCCGCGAGCACGGCGCTGGCGCAAACCCCGTCGTGGTGCGGGCCGAACCAGGCGTCTCTGGCGCTGCTCGACGGCTTTGGCGGCAACAGCTGGCGCCTCGTGACGACCGCATCGGGTGCAGAAGAGGCCGCCAAGTGCCCCAGCATCACGCAGTATGAATATGCCGACGGTCAGGGCGATACGCAAAAGGCCATCTCGGACATCAATTCGATGGCCGCGCGCGGGATCAACGCCATGGTCGTGTTCGGCGATGCGGGTCCGGCCGTGCTGCCCGCGCTGACCAATGCGCACCGCGCCGGCACGATCGTGGTGCCCTACCGCGTCAACGTCGGCGGCACCGAAGGCGAGAACTATGCCAAGTTCATCGGATCGTCCTTCGTCGAGGACGGCGTCAGCTGGGGCAACTGGATCAAGGAAGTCCTGCCCGAGGGTGGCAACGTGCTGTTCCTCAGCGGTCCGGCCGGCAACAGCCAGGGCATCGACGAACTGGCCGGCATGAAACAGGTGCTGGACGACAAATATGTGTTCATCAACCCCGAGCCGTTTGCCGTTACCAACTGGGACCCGTCGCTGACCCAGCAGGTCCTGTCGGCCGAGATCGCCAAGAACGACAAGATCGACGTGATCGTGTCGGACTTCGGACCCTCGCTGGTCGGCGCGTTGCCGGTGTTTGCCGAATTCAACCGGTCGATCCCGGCGCTGGCCACCTCGGACGGCAATTCGCTGTCGTGCTTCTGGGAGCAGAACAAGGACGCCAACCCGTACTTCAAGCTGCTGACCGTCGCCACCGGCAACGACAACGTCCGTCTGGCAGTGCAGTGGGCCGTGGCGCTAGCCACCGGAGGCACGCCGCCGACTGACGAGATCTTCAAAGCTCCGGTCTATGAAAACTCGGTCACAGGCACGCCGAACCCGGTCACCTGCCGGGCCGACCTGCCGGGCTCGATCTACCTGTCGGCAGAAATGGCCGACGACGCCCAGGCCAAAGCCGTGGGTCAGTGAGCCAGATTGCGGCCTCGGGCGGATTTGCCCGGGGCCGCACCCCACCAGACCGAAAACCCGCAAGGATGGCTGAACCGACATGCCCGAGGTCGCAGTGATGAAACACATGGAAATGGACGGGGCGACCAGCGCAGCCCAGGCGGTGCCTGTGGTCCGGCTTTCGGACATCACCAAGCTGTTCTCGGGTGTGGTGGCGCTGTCTGACGTGTCGGTGCAGATCTACCCCGGTGAGGTGCATGCCATCCTGGGCGAAAACGGCGCCGGAAAGTCCACTCTGATGAACATCATCTCGGGCGTGTTGCAGCCCGAGATTGGCGTCATCGAATTCAACGGCGACGTCGTTGCGGCGATGACGCCCGAACGCGCGGCCGCCTTGGGCGTCTCGGTGTCGTTCCAGCATCCCGCGGTTCTGGACGATCTTTCTGTTCTGGAAAACCTGCGCGTCGCCCTGCCGGACCGCGTGTTCGAGGCGGGCACGCCATCCGAGATTGCCCGTGCGATGCTGGACGATGTGGGTCTGCATGTTCCGCTGTCGGCGCGCGCCGCCGACTTGACCGTCGCGCAAAAGCACCTGCTGGAAATCGCCAAGGCGCTGGCGACGCGCCCCCCCGTTCTTATCCTCGACGAGCCGACCGCGGCACTCGATCAGGACGCGACCGAAATGCTGTTCGCCCGCATCCGCAGCGTGGTGGCCCAAGGCACCGCGGTGATCTACATCACCCACCGCCTGGCCGAACTGCGCCAGATCGCCCATCGGGTGACCGTGCTGCGCGACGGCAAACATGCCGGCGGCGCGTTGGTGCGCGACGTAACGGATGACGATCTTCTGGCGATGATCGTGGGGCGCAGCCTGGCCTCGGCCTTTCCGCCGAAGGCGGCAGAGGCACACCCCGACGTCAACCTTTCCGTCACCGGCCTGACGGGGCGCACCTTTCATGACATCAGCTTTGCCGTCGGGCGCGGCCAGATCATCGGCATCGCCGGGGTCGAGGGCAACGGGCAATCGGGCGTGATGCGCGCGCTGGCTGGACTGGAAGCCTGGAAGGGCGAAGTGCATCTGAACGGAACCGTGCTGTCACCCGCAGCCGTCAAGGCGAAGTCGGCCTACATGCCGTCAGACCGCCACGAAGAAGGGATCATCGCCGACCTGACCGTGCGCGAGAATGCGACATTCTCGGCGCTGGACCAGTTCAACCGGCTTGGCATCCTGAACCGGCGCAAGGAGCTTGGCGCGGTGCGGCAGGCGTTCGGGGCGCTGTCGGTCAAAACGCCGGGGCTGGACGCGGGAATCCTGTCCCTGTCCGGCGGCAACCAGCAGAAGGTGGTCATGGCGCGGGCGCTGATGTCGCGCCCCGGCTTCATCCTGGCCGACGAGCCGACACAGGGAGTCGACGTCGGCGCGCGGTTCGAGATCTACCGCATCCTGCGCGAGGTATCGCAATCGGGGACGCCGGTGATCGTGAATTCGTCGGACGCGGCAGAACTGGAAGGTCTGTGTGACGTGGTGATCGTGCTGTCGCGCGGTCGCATCGCCGAAACCCTGCGCGGCGACGACGTCACGGAAGCCCGCATCGTCGCGGCTGCGGTCAAGGCGCAATCCCACGTTGCCGGTATGGGCGGCGCGGGCACGGCCGCGAAATCCTCCACCGCCGGTGGGGTGCGCCGGTTCATCCAAAGCGACAACGCGACGGTCGTGCCGCTAACGGCGGTCGTGGTGCTGCTGGGGCTATACGTGTTCGGGCAGAACGCGAATTACCTGTCGGCCTTCAACATCTCGAACATTCTGCTTTTGGCAACGGCGCTGGGGTTCATCGCCCTTGGCCAGACCATCGCCCTGCTGATGGGCGGCATCGATTTGTCGGTGGGGCCGCTAGCCGGGTTTCTTGTGGTCGTCGCCTCGTTCTTCATCAACGACGGACAGTCGCCACAAACCATCGCGCTTGGATTTGCGCTGATGTTCCTGGCTGCGCTGGCGGTAGGCACGATCAACGGCTGCCTGATCCGCTTTGCCAACTTCACCCCGATCGCGGCGACGCTGGCCATGTATATCGGGCTGCAGGGTCTCAGCTTCGTGCTGCGCGACGGGCCGGGCGGCTATATCAACTTCGCGGTGATGGACACGATCGGCTGGAAGCTCGGCCCGCTGCCGATGGCGTTCCTGGTGCTGGTCGGTGTGGCGCTGCTGGCCGAATACGTGCTGCGGCGGCGCAGGATCGGGTGGCAGTTTCGTGCCGTGGGATCGCACGAGGAATCTGCCCGGCGGATGGGCATCCGCGTCAATTCGGTGATCATCGGCGGCTACATCGCGGTATCGCTGTTCACCGCCCTGGGCGCGGTGATGCTGATGGTGCAGATCGGCGTGGGCGATCCGGCGCAGGGCGTGAACTACACGCTGGCCAGCATCACGGCGGTCGTTCTGGGCGGCACCAGCCTGCGCGGCGGACGGGGCACGTTCATCGGCACGGTGATGGGCGCGGTCCTGCTGACCGAGGTGCTGAACGCGGTATCGTTCCTCGGTCTATCGCAGACCTGGCAGTATCTGTTCCAGGGCGCCCTGATCCTGGCGGCGGCGCTGATCTATTCGACCGCACGGCGGGGGGCGGCGGCGTGACGCCGCGGATCACCCCATCGGCACGGGTGCCCGACCTGCCTCGCCTTCAACGGAAAGCTCGACACCATGACCGCACACGCTGACACCGATTATTTTACCGAATACCGGTCGGTCGAGGCCGTGAACGGCCGCGTCGCCACAGACACCGACCCGCGGCTGGCGCATGTGATGGCGCGGCTGGTGGCGCACCTGCATGCCTTCGTCAAGGATGTGGAACTGACGCAAGCCGAATGGGCGACGGCCATCGGATTTCTGACCCGAACCGGCCAGATCAGCGACGGCAACCGGCAGGAATTCATCCTGCTTTCGGATGTGCTGGGCGTTTCGATGCTGGTGGACGCCATCCACAACCGCCGCCCGGATGGGGCCACGGAAAACACGGTTCTTGGGCCGTTTCACGTCGACGGCGTTCCGGTCTACCCGATGGGGGCCAACATCTCGCAGGACGGCGGGCAAGAGACGTGCCTATTCGAGGGAACGGTCCGCGACCTTGACGGCAGTCCGCTGTCCGGCGTGCGGATCGATGTGTGGTCCGACAACGAAGACGGCTTTTACGACGTGCAGCAACCAGACCTGCAACCCCGCCACAACAACCGGGGCATGTTCATTACGGGGGCCGACGGGCGCTATTGGTTTCGCGGGATCAAGCCGGTGTCCTATCCCATCCCCGACGATGGCCCGGTCGGGCAGATGCTGGGCCAGCTTGGCCGCCATCCCTATCGTCCGGCGCACATGCATTTCATCGTCAGCTGCGACGGGTTCGAAACGGTCGTCACCCACACCTTCGTGCAGGGCGACGCTTATCTGCTATCGGATGCGGTGTTCGGGGTGAAGCAATCGCTCGTCGCGCCCTTCGATCCGGTCGCGGATGGCGAAACGAAATGGCGCTCGACCTTCGATTTCGTGCTGAACAAGGTGCCCACCGTATGACCAAAGATCGCACACGTCCCCGCATCGCATTTGTAGGAACCGGGGCGCAAGGAGCCTCCATCGCTGCGGATTTCGCGCTGGCGGGGCTTGATGTCACGTTCATCGACCAATGGCCCGCCCATATCGAGGCGATCCGTGCGGGCGGGATCACGGTGCACCTGCCCACCCGCACCATCAACGCCCGCGTTCCGGCCCTGCACCTGTGCGAGGTCGCTGAAATCAAGCAGCCGTTCGATCTGATCTTTCTGGTGGTCAAGGCCTACGACACCACATGGGCCACCCAGCTGATCAAGCCTGTCCTGGCCGAAGACGGCTTTGTCGTCGGCCTGCAGAACGGCATGACCCACGAAGACATTGCCGCCGTCGTCGGCCGCCATCGCACCATCGGCGCGGTGATCGAGATAGCCTCGAACATGTGGGTGCCGGGTGTGACCAACCGGCAGAACGATCACGACGAGTCGTGGTTCGCCATGGGCGCGCTCGACCCCGACCAGCGCCACCGGGTCGAGGCGGTGGCCGACCTGCTGCGCACGGCCGGACGGGTCGAGGTGACGGACGACATCCAGTCGGCCAAATGGATGAAGCTGGTGGTGAATGCCGCGGAACTGATCCCCTCGGCGATCATCGACACAGCGCTGAACGACGCGGCGCGCGCCCCCGGCATGCTCGCGGTAATGCGCGCGGCAGGGTATGAAGCGATGCAGGCGGCGCTGGCCGATGGCGCGACCATCATGCCGATCATCGGGATGCCAGCCACGATGAGCAATGATCCCGAACGCTATGTCGACGAGATCCTCGACGAGGTCCTGCGGACGTTCTCGCGCGAGGATACGCTGACGACCTCGCTTCAGGATTGGCGCAAGGGCCGCAAGGCCGAGGTGCAAGAGGTCAACGGCTGGGTGGTGCAGACGTTGGCCGCGCATGGCCGAACCGCGCCGGTCAACGAACGGGTCGTCGCGATTGCCCTGCAGATCGAAGCCGGGACGCTGACGGCATCGCCGGACAACGTTCACCTGCTGACGGGGGAACACGCCACCGCCTGACCTGCGACCCGCGTCAGTCCAAGACCGGGAAGCATGGCCCAGCAACGATCGGGGACCGCCATGCCGAATGTCAAAATCTACGTCGACGAGCGGATCTACCCCCGATGCCGCGATGCCCTTGCGGCGTCGCTTGCGCCGATGCGGGACATGCTGTGCCATGACCTGACCGTGGAGTGGCCCGCCTGCCAGTTTGCGGTCATGCCGGTCCTTGCCATGGCCGATCTTCCGCCCGTCAACGTGGAACTGCAGATCATGCACCGTCCGGACCGCACGCGCGCCGTCTTGCTGGACATCTGCGACAGGTTGCGCGCAATTCTGCAGTCCGCCACGGGCGCGCATGTCGCGATCAGGATCGTCACGCTCGACCCCGATACATACGTCGCGTTGAAATGAAATGACAATCACACGACAGAGCGCACGCGGGCAGATGCGCGACGTTTGACACCCAAACCGATCACAGGAGATGGATCATGGCGGAACGGACTTTCGGAATGCACCACATCGGCATCACCGTGCCGGACATCGAAGAGGGGATCCGGTTTTTCAAGGCGGTGTTCGGGGCGATCGAGGTGTTTCGCACCGGCCCGTTT
>JANNNU010000079.1:0-6856 GCA_031398695.1 Paracoccaceae bacterium
CGGAACGACCGGGGCAAGGTGCGGTCAGACATCTGCCACATCACCATATGCATCGCTTCGGGCATCAACGAGATGAAATCCCAGAAGTTGTCGTGCGCCGACGCCGCCTGCGGAAAGCCCCGGTCGGGTTCGTCCTTGACCGCGTGGATCAGGTCCGGAAACTTGATCGCGTCCTGGATGAAGAACACAGGGATGTTGTTGCCCACGATGTCCCAGTTGCCTTGCTGGGTGTAAAGCTTGACGGCGAACCCGCGCACGTCGCGCACCATGTCGGCCGATCCCTTGTTGCCTGCCACAGTCGAAAAGCGCACGAAGGCCGGGGTGATCGTGCCCTTTTTCTGAAACAGGTCGGCCGATGTCAGGTCCGACAGGTCCGCCGTCGCCTCGAAAAACCCGTGCGCCCCATAGCCACGCGCATGCACGACCCGCTCGGGAATCCGTTCGTGGTCAAAATGAAAAATCTTTTCGCGCATCTGGAAATCTTCCAGCAGCGTCGGGCCGCGCGCGCCGGCTTTCAGAGAATTCTGGTTGTCGGCAACGGGAATACCCTGTGCCGTCGTCAGCACCGCGTCGTCACCTATGCGCGCCTGATGCAGTTCGCCCCCGATGCCGGGGGTTGTCGGGCGGTCGGTGGTGTCCTGGCCGGTCTGGGTATCGACGGTGGGGGCGTAAAGCGGAAGATCGTTTGTCACGGCAGCTGTCCTTATTAAGGATTAGGCGAAAGCGAGTGCGGGCCTCTGCGCCATAAACTGCCGCCAAAGCGTCGCGACATGGTTCAGGCGAAAGGCGGGGTTCACGGTCACAAGCGGTCTGCGGGCCCGCCATTCGGCAATGCGCTCCGCAATCTGGGAAGGGTCGCTGCCGTCGATGCATTGCGAGGGGGCAGAGGCAACCTCGTCGTTCGCGCCCAAACCACGGTGCAGCAGGGCCGGGGTGCCAACGGCATTCGCCTCGGCGATCACCAGACCAAAGGTTTCGGCAAAGCGTTGCTGCGGATAGAAAAGGCACAGCGCCTGCCGCATCCGGCCGATCACCTCGGCCTGCGTCAGGCTGCCCAGCCGCGTCACGCCATCCGGCAGCGGACCCACGGGCCAGGCAAGGTATCCGGGATCGGCAAGTTCCAGCCGCAGGGCGGGAATGGTCTGCCGCAGGGTCGAAAAGGCGGCGAGCACCTGATCCAGACCCTTGTGCGGGGCGCTCGCGAAAAACAAAAGATCCGGATCATGCGGTGTCGCATCGGGGCGCAGATCGTCGCGGATCGGGTTGTGCATGACCTGCATGACCACCGGCGCATCCAGCATGCGTGTCAGTGTCCGACGCAGACTGTCCGACACGCACAAAAGTGTGATCCCCGATGCCACAAGATCAGCGGCCATCGCCCGGTTGTGGCGGCCCGGCACGACATGCTGCCACACGCAGACGCGCGCACCCGGACTACGTTTTGCCACGCAAAGCGCCACCTTCCAGGAATTGATAACGATCGTCAGACTATCGGACCGCGCGGCAAGGTCCATCGGCGCGAAGGTCACCCCGCCGATCCGCTGCGGCAGGGACCGCGCTGCCTGTTCGACCGTGATGGTGGCGTCCGTCGCCAAAGCCGCCAAAAGCCGCAGCACTGTCGCCTCGGTTCCCCCAAGGCCGACCAGATCGGCCGGTTGGGCATAGGGTCGCGGGGCGCAGGGGTCGATCATCCGCAGACCGATCCGGGGGTGAGGTGGCATCAGCATCAACCGACCCGCGCCAGTCCGGGCTGAAAGGCGCAGGCCACCGCATTGCGCGTCGGCTCGGACACCAACGCCCGCGAGGGGGCAATCAAGTCTGGCCGCGACACGTGCGCGATGGCCAGACCCGGCAGGTTGATCTTCTCGGGCACCACCTCGCGCGTCTTGAGCCAATGCTCGACCTTGCCCCACACCATCAGGCGATCTGCGGCGCGGCGGGCGCTGGTATAATCGGTGGCGGCGGCCTGGGTCAGACTGTCCGGCGTTTCGATCTTGGTCATCAGCACGTCTTCGACGACCCAGATCACCTCGCCGCCGAAGATCAACCGATTGCGAAACTCGCGGTCTTCCTCGATGCAGTCGGCAAAGCCGCCAAGGCGCGCGAACACCTCTGGATGAAACAGGCCAGAGTTCACGTGCATCCACTCGCCGGGCACGCTCGTCCCCATCTGCAGATTGGGAAAGATGTCGTCGACCAGCGAGATCGGCCTGCGGATCGTCACACTGCGCCCGTCCGGCAGGATCAGGTTGTGATGGCTCAACACCGCACCGACCCGCAGCGTCGATCCCGGTTCGAGCCCGGCCAGCGACCAGTTAAGGCACGGGTCCGCGCCGATCGATTGCGACCACAGGGCACGCGACTGGCGCAGCACCTTGTCGCGGGCGGGAATGTCATCGCTGTCATGAAAGGTCACGGCACGCTCGCCGGCCATCAGGATACCGACATTCTTTGCTGCCGCCGTACCAAGATTGCGCGCCAGCCTGACATAGCACACCCTCGGGTGCTCCACGTAGCCCGACAACACGGCCGCAGTCGCATCGGTAGATCCGTCGTCGACGACGATCACCACGACATCCGGATGGGTCTGTTTCACGGCGGCTTCCACCGCCTGCGCGATCAGATGCGCGCGGTTGTAGGTGGGGATGACGATGGCGGCGGGCTTGTCCATGAAACGCCTCCTCGGCGTGTGCGACAAAATGTTTCATCATGGACGCAACGTGTGGTGTGCGGTTGGGTTCCGCTTTGTCTTCCGATCGGCGGCGATGCGGTCGGCAAACTTTGCGCTGTGAGGGATTGGCCCGGAAAAGCTGCGCGCAAATGCAAAAATCCCCCGACGCGCGTGGCGTCTGGGGGAACATGCGGAGCCGTGATCGCCTCAGGCGATCAGCGTTTCGGTGCTTGTGAAAAACATCGCCTGACTGACCGCGGACCGAACCTGATCTTCGGAATAGGGTTTGCTGATCAGGAAGGCAGGCTCCGGCCGATCTCCGGTCAGCATCCGTTCCGGAAAGGCGGTAATGAAAATGACCGGAGTCGCATCGAAGACGGCTAAGATATCATTGACCGCGTCGATGCCGGACGATTTGTCGGCCAGCTGGATGTCGGCAAGGATCAGGTCCGGCGGTTCGCGCAGGGCCAGCGCATTCGCTTCCGACCGCGTGCTGGCGATACCGGTCACGGTATGGCCCATGTCCCGCACGATCGCGGCGATGTCCATCGCGATGATCGCCTCGTCTTCGATGATCATCACGCGCCCGGCCACGGCGGCGGCCATCTCGCGCACGGCCCGTTCGATCAGTTGGCCGACCTCTTCGACGTCGACCTGCATGATCGCCGCGATTTCCGCCCCCGTGAAACTTTCGATCGAATGCAGCAGCAGCGCCTCGCGAGAGCCTGGCGTCAGACCTTCCATGTGGCCCTGCGCAATGGCGGAAAACCGGCTGTCCGGCTCGCCCACCGGCGCGCCCGCACTGGCCCAAACGAGATGAAAAGCGTGAAACAGCGCAACCTTCGGCACATCGCTGGCCCCGAGAATGGAAACATCCTCCAGAATCGCCTCCAGCGTCGCCGCCGCGTATCTGTCGCCGGTATCCTGGCTGCCTGTCAGAGCTCTGGCATAGCGCCGCAGGTAGGGAAGGTTCTTTTCGATTTCGGCTGCCACGTCCAGCACATCCAGATCGGCCATTCATCCCCCCGTTTTTCATTATCGGGAACCAAACGTAGCTTGGGTTGTTTGGTTCCAAAGAGCACAATTACAGGCAAAAAAATGTCCGGTAACATGATTCAGGATCGCGCGTTGGCCGAGGTCACCGAACAGGTGGACCGAAATCTGCAGCGCGTCTACCAAGAGCTGGAACGGGAACAGATCCCGGATGTCTTTGCACGCCTTCTGGAGGCGTTGCGCCAGAAGAGTGCCGTCAATAAAGATGCCGGCCTTGGCGGGTCGCAATGACCTCTCGCACGGCCGACGCCCAGACCGGCGATCCGCGCGACCAGTTGGCGTTGCAGATCCCTGCTCTTCGAGCTTTTGCGATCAGCCTGACGCGCAACGTGACGTCGGCCGACGACCTAGTCCAGGACACCATCGTCAAGGCGAGGTCGAACATCGAGAAATTCACCGTGGGCACCAACCTCCAGGCATGGCTCTTCACGATCCTGCGCAACACGTTCTATTCGAACTTGCGCAAGCACCGGCGTGAAGTGTCTGACCCCGACGGGATCCATGCCCAGTCGCTGTTCGTGCGGCCCGATCACGACGGCAAGCTGGCCTACTCCGACTTTCAGCGTGCATTCGATCAACTTTCGGCGGAACACCGCGAGGTGCTGATCCTGGTCGGGGCGTCGGGATTGTCGTGCGAAGAAGCGGCGCAGATGATGAATGTGGCTGTCGGCACGGTCAAAAGCCGCACCAGCCGCGCGCGCAAGCGCCTGTCGGAACTGATGCATCTCGAGGATGGCGAAGATGCCCTTTCGGGGCACGACGGCGTCACGCTCGCCGTCATGGGCCGCTCAGGGATTCCGGCAGCCTGACAGGACGTCCGTTATCGGGGCGAAGACCGGTCACTGTTCGTCCGTCCGGTGTCCCGATCAGTCGCACGGGTGGGCGTGGATCAAAAGATGGGCCAGTGCCGCGCGCATGTCGATCAGGTCCGCCCTGGCCGCACCCGCATCGAACAACTCGATTGCCGAGTCCAAGCTGTGCAGCAACGCACTCTCCTGTGCGGCCAGCGGCCGAGGTGACACCGACGTGTCCATTTCCTCCGCCGCCTACAACGCGACACGGCCAAGGTCGATATCCCGACCAAGGGCTGCGATCATCCGCGCCAGGCGCTGCGCGTGACCCGAAAGCATGGCACGGAAGCCCTCGGGCGACGTCTTGTCAGCCGTTGCGGCGAGTTTAACCGCGTGGGCCTAGCCGAAAAGCACCTCCGTGGTGCGATCGTAAAGCGCGATCAGCGCCTCAAGGGCAGCGGCATCGGTTTGCGGCGCAGGGTCTTGAGGCGGAAAGTGGGTCATGCGTCTTCCCTTTTGCTGAGGGATCGGTGGTTGTCCGTCGGGCATGACGCCCGAGTGTTGCGTGCAAAAACCGGCGAAGGCTGGATGGCGCGCCAACGGGGCGCGAAGGGGTGCCCGGCGGCTCTGCGCCTACCCTGTTAACCCCGACGCCCGCAGGCCCCCGCGACGCCGGGCAAGGGGCAAGATCGCATCGGCAGCGCGACGCACGAGCATCGACGTGGTGATCAGCGTCGTGCCGTCGGGGGTGACCCGGAACCAGAGGCGGTCTTCGGCCTTGTCCTCGCCGACCACCAGACCTTCGGGCACCGATGTCCCTGCGCCCACGATGCAGTCGGTCAACCGCACGCCCGGTGCAACGCGTGCACCAGGCAGCAGCACGGACCGGTCCAAGACTGCCCAGCGCGCCGGGTCGCCGGATCGCAGCAGCGGCGACAGGATGCGCATGCCGCCGGTTTCAAGTTCGGCGCCGAAACGGCTGCGGGACACGGCCACATCCGCCGGAAGAAGTCGGGGGATGCCCGGCACGACAGGGCGGCCGAAAGGCGGCGTGCGACCGGTAAAATCCAGTGCCGCCAGCCGGTAGGCATCCAGCGTGCCGACATCGCGCCAGTAAGGAACCTGCCCTTCCTGCCCAAACCCGTAGACCCCGGCGATGCCACCCTCCACGGCATGGGGCAGGACATGATGGCCGAAATCCAGCATGTCGGGATGCCGCATCAGCACATCACGCAGCCAGCGCCAGTCGCAGACATAGATGCCCATGCTCGCCAAGGCCCGGTCGTTCGCCCCGGCCATCGGCGCGGGGTCCGCGGGCTTTTCATCGAAACGGGTGATCCGTCCGTCGCCATCGGCCGCGATGATCCCGAACTCGCTCGCGCCATCGATGGGCACCGGCAATGCCGCCACGGTCACCTTCGCCGACGAACGGCGGTGTTCGTCGATCAGAGCACGGTAATCCATGCTGTACACATGGTCGGCGGCCAGCACGAGTACCTCGCGGGCGTCCATCGCGTCCAGCGCCGCAATGTTGGCGCGCACCGCATCGGCAGTCCCCGCATAGCCACCCGCGCCCGCCAGCTGGCGCGCATCCCGCATCATGAGCCCGGCGCCAGGAAAGGCCCGCAGCCAGACTGCGTTCAGATGCCGTATGAGGGTTCCGGGTTGAAACTGCGTCGCCACCAGCATCCGCTGCACACCAGACGCGACGGCATTGGCCATCGTGAAATCCACGATCCGGTGAAGTCCGGCAAAATGCAGCGCTGGCTTGCACTCGCCTTGCGTCAATTCGTGCAACCGCGTGCCCTGCCCCCCCGCCAACAAGAACGCGACAGTCTGTGACAGATCGGGGCCGGATCGGGTCGTCGCGGGCGCGCGAGGCATGGTCACATCCTTTCGATTTTGCGTTGCCAAACCCGCTGATGCCCAAGCCGGTTCCCATCAACCGGTCGGTTTCGGTCCGTGAAATTTGTGGAACCGCATCCCGGCCGACGGGTTGTAATGCCGAGGGTAATGAAGCCCCATTTTTAGAATTAACGGAGAACACCATGAAAAAGCTCATGCTTTCCACGGCGATCCTGGCTGCCATGACGGTTTCGGCAGCGGCGCAAGACGGCATCTTTCGCGGCGACATGACCGCCGGGTCGGTTGCCGCCTCCGATCTGATTGGCGCGCGCATCTATGCATCCGAAGCGGCTCTGGACGCCACCGAATACAACGGGATCCAGGACGGCTGGGAAGATATCGGTGAGATCAATGACGTGATCCTCAGCCGTGAGGGTTCGGTCGAGTCGGTTCTGGTAGACATCGGCGGCTTCCTCGGGATGGGCGAACGTCAGGC
>JANNNU010000083.1:0-2282 GCA_031398695.1 Paracoccaceae bacterium
CCTTTGGCGAAGGCCGGATGCGGGTGGTCGAGGTGACCACCGAAACGCTGTTCGGCACCGCCACCCTCACCCGGCGCTGACAGCACTCTGGCCAAGCCCGCCCGCCCCCGCCATAAGGCGGGGCCATGGCCGACGCCCTGCCCATCGACGCTGTCCTGCCCGACCTGATCGCAGGCTTGCGGGCGCGCGGCATGGCGGTGCTTGAGGCACCGCCGGGGGCAGGCAAGACCACCCGCGTACCGCTTGCCCTGCTGCAATCGGGGCTGGTCACCGGGCGCATCGTGATGCTGGAACCGCGCCGCCTTGCCGCGCGCGCCGCCGCCGAGCGGATGGCCGAGACCTTGGGCGAACCCGTCGGACAGACCGTCGGCTACCGCATCCGGGGCGAAGCGCGCGTCAGCCCCGCCACCCGGATTGAGGTGGTGACCGAGGGCATCCTGACCCGCATGATCCACGCTGACGCGGGCCTGCCCGGCGTGGGCGCGATCCTGTTCGACGAATTCCACGAACGCTCGCTGAACGCCGACTTGGGTCTGGCGCTTGCCCTCGACATCCGCGCGGCGCTGCGGCCCGATCTGATCCTGCTGCCGATGTCGGCCACGCTGGATGCCGCCCCGGTCGCGGCACTGATGGGCGATGCGCCGCGCCTGTCGGCACCGGGCCGCGCCTTTCCGGTCGAGACGCGATGGCTGCCCCGCCCCGCCCCGCGCGACCGGCGGATCGAGGCGCAGATGGCCGACCTGATCCTGCAGGCATTGGACGAGGGCGAAGGTGGCGTCCTCGCCTTCCTGCCGGGCGAGGGCGAGATCCGGCGCACCACCGCGCACCTGTCCCCGCGCCTGCCCGGGGGTTGCATCATCCGCCCGCTCTACGGCGCGCTGGACGCCGCAGCGCAAAGGCTGGCGCTTGCCCCCGCCCCCGGCCAGCGCAAGATCGTGCTGGCGACGGCCATCGCCGAAACCTCGCTGACCCTGCCCGACATCCGCATCGTGGTCGATGCGGGGCTCGCCCGCCGTGCAAGGTTCGACCCCGCCTCGGGCATGTCGCGGCTGGTGACCGAGCGGGTGACGCGGGCCGAGGCGGAACAGCGCCGGGGCCGCGCCGGGCGGGTGGCACCGGGTGTCTGCTATCGCCTCTGGGCACGGGCGGAGGAAGGGGCGCTTGCCGCGTTTCCCCCGCCCGAGATCGCCGCCGCCGACTTGTGCCCCCTCGCCCTCGACCTGGCGCTGTGGGGGTCGGACGACCTGCGCTTTCTGACCCCGCCCCCCGCCCCTGCCTTGGCCGAGGCGCGCGCGCTTCTGGCCACGCTAGGGGCGCTGGACGAGACCGGTCGGATCACCCCGCATGGCCGCGCCCTGTCCGACCTGCCGCTGCACCCCCGCCTTGGCCACATGCTGCTGACCGGCGGCAGCCCCATGGCCGCCGATCTGGCAGCGCTTCTGGCCGACCGCGACCCGCTGCGCGGCGCGCCCCCCGACCTGTCGCTGCGGCTGTCAGCCCTGCGCGCCCCCCCGGCTTCCGCCGATCGTCCCACGATTGACCGCATCCGCACCGAAGCACGCCGATTGCAGCGCGCATCGGGCCCCGACCGGGGCCTGTCGCCGGGGGGGCTGGCCGCCCTCGCCTATCCCGACCGCATCGGCCTGCGCCGCAAGGGCGAGGTGCCCCGCTGGCTGTTGTCGGGGGGCCGGGGGGCGGCGATGGATCCAGGCCTGCCGCTGTCGGGCGAACGTCTGATCGTGGTCACCGATCTGGATGGCGAGGCGCGCGAGCCGCGTATCCGGCAGGCGGCACCCCTGCCGGAGGACGAGTTCCAGCGCCTCTTCGCCGACCGCATCACCACCGAACTGCTCTGCCATTGGGACAGCCGCGAAGGGCGCATCGCCGCCCGCCAGCAACGCCGCTTCGGTGCTTTGGTGCTGGACGACCGGCCATGGCCCGATGCCCCGCCCGAGACGCGCGCCGGGGCCGCCCTGCAGGGCCTGCGCGAGAACGGCCTGCCCTGGCATCCCGCCGCCGCGCGGCTGCGCGCGCGGATCGCGCTTGCCCGGCGCCAGGGCGCGGATTTCCCCGATGTCGCGGACGAAGCGTTGCTGGCCACGCCGGACTGGCTGCTGCCCTGGCTCGGCGGGATGCGAACGCTGGCCGACCTGAAGGCGCTGGACCTGACCGAACCGCTGCGGATGCATCTTGGCCATGCGCATGTGCAAGACCTTGACCGGCTGATGCCCTCGCATTTCGAAACGCCGCTTGGCCGCCGCATCGCCATCGACTATGACGGC
>JANNNU010000091.1:0-13184 GCA_031398695.1 Paracoccaceae bacterium
GCACGAGGTACGGGCCGAACGCGGGGCGATTCAGCAGCGAGGCCAGCACGAATTCCCCCAGCGAGATCGAGAACGTCAGGAACGCGCCCGAAATGATCGCGGCGCGCACGTTCGGAAAGATCACGAAAGCGATGGTGCGCAGGCGCGAGGCGCCAAGGCTTTCGGCGGCTTCGGTCAGGGTCGCGATGTCGATGGCGGCCATGCCGTTGTCGACCGCGCGAAACATGTAGGGCATCGACAACACGACATAGCCCAGGACCAGCAACACGTCGGTGCCCGCCGTGGTCGTGGTCAAGGGCAGCCACGAGTTGGAGCCGAAGAGGCGGATGTAGCCGAACACCAGCACCACCGGCGGCACGACCAGCGGCAACAGGCTGATGAATTCGACCACCGGGCGCAGTTTCGGCACCTTGAGCCGTACCCAGTAGGCGGTCGGGACGATGATGATCGCGCCGACAAGAATCGCGATCAGCGAGGCGACGGTCGAATAGCTGATCGTCTGCAAGAAATCCGCGCTGTTGAACACCGAGGCGTAGGCGGCGAACCCCAGTTCGCCCCGTGTCATTTTCAGCGAGAAGTAGAACGTGGCGATCAGCGGCACGATGAAGAACGACGCCGCGAACAGCGCGGTCAGGATGGGGATCAGCGGCACGCGCTTCTTCATCGCTGCCACCGTTCGGCCCGTTTGCGCAGGATCAGGTACAGGACGTTCGACACGCCCATGATGACCACCATGCCCAAGGCCAACGCATAGCCAAGGTTGGGGTTGTATAGGACGTTGCCCCGGATCTGCTGGAAGAGCACGATCGGCACCACATCGAACCCGGACCCCATCAGCGCATAGACCGTGGCCAGCGTTCCGAAGGCGTTGGCGAACAGTAGCAGAAAGCAGCCCAGAATAGTGGGAAACAGCACCGGCAGGCCGACCCGTTGCCAGTATTGGCGCCGGGTGGCCCCCAGGATCTCGGCCGCCTCGCGCCATTCGGTCTTGAGCCCGTCGAGCGCCGGGGCGATGATCAGGAACATCAGCGGTAACTGGAAATAGAGATACACCAGCGACACGCCGAAGAACGAGAACAGGTTGAAGCCGCTGGCGTAAAGGTTGATCCCGAACACCTCGCGCAGCAGTACGGTCACCAGGCCCAGACGCCCCAGCGTGGCGATGAAGGCGAACGCGAGCGGCACCCCGGCAAAGTTCGAGGCGACACCGGAAAAGGTGGTGAAGGCGTTGCGGACCCAAGGCGGCAGACCGCCCAGGATCACCGCCTGTCCCAGCAGCAGCCCGGCCAGCGCGCCCATGCCCGCCGACAGCAGGCTGAGGCGGATGGTCAACGAGAAGCTCGCCAGGATGTTGGGGCTGCCGAGTTCGAAGATGTTGGCAAAAGTCAGCTGCCCTTCGGCGTTCTGAAACGCACCGGCTACCAGGTAAAGGACGGGGCCGATCAGGAACAGGAAGGCAAAGGCGAAGAACGGAACGACGCCCAGCCAGTTCCAGTCGATGTCGCGGCCCAGCGACAACCGGGGGCCCGGCGTGCCGGTGGTCGTGTCCGGGCGGGTGGCTGAGGCGTCGAGGGTCATGGGCGTGCCTTTTGGCGGGTCGTCAGATATGCGGATGCCGGCGCGGTGCCGGCATCCGTCGTGTCAGATCCGGGTGCGGATCAGTTCGCGCCCATTTCGGTGGCCCAGGTGTCGGCAACCACGGTCTTGGCAGCGCCCTGTTCGTCGAGCGACGGGAACACGGCCTTTGCATAGGCGTCGGCCGGGGGCAGCTTGTCCATCATCTCGGCCGGGATCACGCCCCGTTCGACCATGTCGTTGAAGCGGATCGGGTGACAGTAGCCCGACAGCCAGCCGAGTTGTCCTTCGTCGCTGTAGAGGTATTCCATCCACAGTTTCGCGGCGTTCGGGTGGGGCGCATAGGCCGAGATCGCCTGCACGTAGACACCGGCGATCACGCCATCGGACGGGATGACCACGTCCATTGGCGGGTTGCCGGCCAGTTTGTCGCGCATCGCCAGAACGTTGTAGTCCCAGTCCATCATGATCGGCGTGGTGCCTTGGGCGAAGTTCTGGGCCGAGCCGCCGACGTCGACGAAATTGCCGCTGGCCTTCATCTCTTTCAGATAGGCGATCCCGGCGGTGGCGGCGTCAGCCCCGCCCTTGCCGCCATTTGCGGCCAGACCCATCGCGTAAACCGACATCATCGACGAGTTGCCGGTGCGCGGATCACCCGGAATGGCGACCATGGCCGCATACTTCGGGTCCTTCAGGTCGGCAAAGCTGGAGGGCGAGGCATCGGTGATGATGTCCTTGTTTACCGCCATAGCCAGAACGCCGTAGTAATCGCCATACCAGTAACCCTCGGCATCCTTGGCGTCGTCAGGAATAGAATCCCAGGTAGACACCTTGTAGGGCTGGATCAGGCCTTCTGCCTTGGCGGCCGGGCCGAAAGACAGACCCACGTCCAGAACGTCGGGGGCCTGCGGGCCGGTGTTGTCCTTGTTCGCCTTGACCGCTTCCAGCTCGTCGGCCGAACCGGCGTTCGGGTTCAGCTCGTTCACGGTGATCTCGGGGTATTTCGCCTTGAAGCCTTCGATGACGGCGCCGTAATTGCACCAGTCGTGCGGCAGGGCGATGGTGGTCAGCATGCCTTCGGCCTTGGCGGCGGCGACCAGCGCGTCCATGTCGGTGGACTGCGCGTGAGCGACGCCGGTGACGGCAACGGTCATTGCGGTCGTCGTGCAAAGCACTTTCAGAATGTTCGATGTCATGGGATGTTCCTGTATCGCACCCCAGCCAAATTCCGGGGCTCACCGCGATGTCTTAGGACCGGCGTGTTGCGGTTCCGTGACGGATTCGCGACGGTCTTGTGCATCGATGCGTCCAAGGGTTTCCGTGCGATCTTTCGAAAAGCGTGGAATATTCGGTCGAACCGGGCGTTATCGACCTGTGACCATGTAGGAGACGGATCTTGTCCGACAGTTTTCGACGCGATCTTGTCGACCTCGTGCCCCGGCTGCGGCGGTTCGCGCGCAGTCTGGTGGGAAACGCGCAGGACGCCGACGATCTGGTGCAGGCCGCCTGCGAGCGGGCCTTGCGCAGCCCCGACCTGTTTCGGCCCGGCACCCGGATGGACAGCTGGATGTACCGGATCATCCAGAACCTTTGGCTGGACGACCGCCGGCGCAGCCGCACGCGCGGCACCACGATCGACCCAGATGACGTGTATCTGAGCGACGAAGGCAAGGCGGCGCAGCAGCCCGAAGACCGCATGATGCTGGCGCAGGTGCGCGGGGCGATGGCCAGTCTTCCGGATGCGCAGCGCCAGGTGCTGGCGCTGATCGCGGTGGAGGGGTTGAGTTACAAGGAAACCGCCGAGGTGCTGGATGTGCCGATCGGAACGGTGATGAGCCGGCTGTCGCGCGCCCGCGAGGCGCTGCTGCCGAAACTGGGACTGAGCGAGGGACGCCGCCAATGATTCGCCACACTGCACTGGACAAGGACCGACTGGCCGCCTTTGCCGATGGCGAGCTTGCGCCCGAAGAGGCGGCGGCGGTGGTGATGCATCTGGCCGATCACCCGCAGGATCAGGCCTATGTCGACGACCTGATGGCGGCCAATGCGGCGCTGGCGCAGGCCTTTGCCGCCCCGCTGTCCGAGCCTGTGCCGCAGGCGCTGCGCGACCTGATCCTCGGCCCGTCCCAGCCCGCCGCCGAAGTCGTGGCGTTTCCCGCCGCGCGCCGGCGCGGGGGTGTCGCGGTGTGGGGCGGTCCGGGGTTGGCCTTGGCGGCGGGGCTGGCGGTTGCTGTGTTCCTGCCGAACGGGGGGGCCCCCGACCTGTCGCCCGGACCGCTGGCGCAGGGCAGCGATCTGCACGCCGCGCTGCAGGCTTTGCCAGCCGGGGAGGTTCAGGTGATGTCGGACGGGGCCGAGGTGATGATCCTCGGATCCCTGCCGACGCCCGACGGATACTGCCGCGAGATCGAGGTGATGCGATCCGATGCCGGGCGCCTCGACGCAGCCCTGGCCTGCACCCGCGGTCAGGGTTGGGCGGTCGAAGTGGTGATCGTCGAGAACCTGGAAGAGGCCGCCAGATCCGAAGGGTTCGGCACCGCCAGCGGCGACGAGGCGCAGGGATTTGCACCATTTCTGGACCGGATCGGGGCCGGGACGTTCATGAGCCCCGAGGACGAGGCGGCAGCGATGGCCGGGGGCTGGCTCCGGTAACACCGGTCTGCCGCGCCATCGCCGCGCCCGACTGTGCACGCCATCCGGTCAGTCCGGGTGGCGTTTTTCGTTGGCCCGTCGTTCCGACGTTACCGCGATCCGTCCGGGTGCCGAAAGCACCGGGTTTGCAAAAAGGGTTTGGAATAGACCGGCCGCCCGCGCGTTGTCTGGGTACGGAAAACGCGGGTCCGCCCGCATAAGGAAAGGAAACGACCATGAAAGTCTTCAAGACCCTGATGACCGCCACCGTTCTGGCCGGCACTGCGCTGGCTCCGGTTCTGGCGCAGGCGGGCGTGGTTCGCGCAGCCCTGCCGTTCACCGCGACGGGCGACGCCGAGCCGAAGGTCGAGCCGGTGGATTTCACCTTCAACTTCGGTGCGTCCAAGGGCAAGAACAAGGGCAAGGACCGGCGCGGCGATGACCGACGCGGCGATGACCGGCGCGACGACGACCGGTCGGGATCCAACAGCAACTCGAATTCGAATTCGAACTCGGGCAGCAATTCGAATTCCAACTCAAACTCCAATAGCTCTTCGAATTCCAGCTCGAACAGCAACTCCAACAGCAACTCGAATTCGTCGAGCAACTCGAACTCCAACAGCTCGTCGAATTCGTCCAGCAACAGCTCGTCCAACTCGTCGTCCAACAGCTCTTCGGACAACGACAACGACGACGATTGAACTGATCGGATCGCGCGGTCGGGACCGGCTCCATCAGGGGCCGGTCTTTTTGTTTGAAACGGTGCTGCTGGCGGCGTCAAGTGGCCTGGAAGCAAGACGCCGGTCGCGTGGCGGGGCCGGCGATCGCGGCCTTGACGCGGAGGAATCAGCGTTTGGCGCGGGCGGACGTGCGGTACCAGCCTTCCTGGGCTTGGGTGTTGCGCAGCACCTTGACGCGCGTTGCCGCCTCTTCTGGCGTCTCGGCGCGGATGTCGGCGGCGATGTCGGTGGTGTCGCGGCGGAACGGGATCACCTGCACGATCGGCGAGCCCTTTTCGATCACGTGCATTCCGTCCTGTCCGGTCGCAAAGAACGGAAAGTGGATGGGGGATCGGTAGGTGTCGGTGTCCACGATGCCCGCGACCACCTCGAAAATGCCGTTGGGGCGGTTCAGCGGTTGCACGAACAGGCAGCTCCAGCCCGGCGGGGTCGCGATGGTCCAGTAGTTCAGGAACTTGCACGGCGGGCGGGCGCCGAACGGGTTGCCTTTGACCTGATGCGCGCCGTGGTTGGCCACCAGCGGGCGGTCGAACTCCCATCCGCAATCGACGCGCGTGCCGTCTTCGCTGATTTCCATCCGCACGGTGGCGGGCAGCAGCAGGACCCATCCCGTCGTCATGGCATCGAGAAACGGCATGCAACGTTTTACTGTCAGGCCGGTGTTGTTCAGGCCGGTTACGCTGTCATCGACCGCCGGCAGTTTGCGAAACCAGTCGGGCAGATAGGCCTTGGCGGGCACCGGGGCCGCGATCACGCCATGGTCGGCAGGCTCGCAGGTAAAGCTGATCTGGGGCGCGGGTTTGGGGCTGGGGCGCAGGCGCAGCATTGGGTCTCTCCGGGTCAGGGCGCTGGCAGGCAGCGCGGGTCCGTTTCGATAACGACACGGCCGCCGGATTTATTCCACCACAGCGGCGGCCGCGTTGGGCGCGCAAAGCGCCCCGAGCGCCAGAAGCCCGGCACCGAAGACCGCGTCCGGGCCGGGGGCGCCCGCGTCGCGCACCAGCGCGCCGAGCCGTGCCGAGATCGTCTCGGGCGTGGCGGCGGGATCGCGCGAGGCGAGCACGGCGGCGACCGCCGTGGCAAACGGCACGGCGAACGAGGTGCCGGTCTTGGGCTTGACCCCGCTGATCGACGTTGCCGTCCACACCTCGACCCCCGGAGCCGCGATATCGACATGCGCGCCGCGCTGAGCGCGCCGATAGATCTGGCCGCGCTGATCGACCGCCGTGACCGCCACCACCGCGGGATAGCCGGCCGGATACGCGGTGTCGGCGGTCGGCCCGCCATTGCCCGCCGCCGCCAGCACCACCGCGCCGCCGCCGATGATCTGCGTCAGCGCCGCCTCCAGCGCCACGTTCGGCGGGCCGGCGAGCGACAGGTTGATCACCCGCACCCCGCGCTGCGCGAGCAGGTCGAGCGCCCGCACCAGCGAGGCGGCCGAGGCTCGTTCGTCCCCGCCGTCGCGGCCAAAGATGTCGACCGCGATCACTCGCGCCTCGGGGATCAGGCCCGGCGCGCGGTCGGGCTGTTGGCCGACCAGCAGGGCGGCGACCGCCGTGCCGTGCACCGCCCTGGACGGGTCCACCTGTTCGGCCACCAGCCGCAGCACCTCCAGATCGGCGCCCGCCAGGTTTTCATGCGCGCCATTCACGCCGGTGTCGACCACGCCCACCGGCACCGTGACGCGGCACTGCGGGGCGGCGTCGCGGTCCGCAGGCCAGCCGATCAGGTCGAGTGCTGCGCAGTTCAGATGAGTACAAGAGCGCGCTGCGGGAATGGCCGCAGGCAGCAGCGATGCGTCCTGCGGCAAAGGCGCCGCCGAAGCAGGGTTCAGCGTGTCCTGTTCGGATCGGTAGTAATGATTGAAATCGCCGGTGCCGCCCGTTGGCTGGGCGCGCACCCGGTCGCGGGCCTGTTCCAGCGTCAGGGCGCGCGGCACCTGAAGGCGGTGCAGTACGACCGCGACGTTGACGAGGTCGACCCGCTCGATCACGGCAAAGCCTTCGGTCTGAAGGGTGGCCAGATCCGTGTCGCCAAGGTTGGTCACGACGATTTCGCCCGGCGCGAAGACGGGGCGGGGAACGGCTACCGGTGCGGGCGCGCGGGCGGGGCGGGAGGTCGTGGCACGGCGGTTGGACGGGGCGCGCAAAACCGGGGCGTCGTCGCGGTCGCGCGAGAAAGAGCGCCGCTCGCGGACGCGGTCGCCATCGTCTGCGCCGTCATCATCCGGGCCGTCATCATCCGGGCCGTCGTCGCCATCGTCATTGCCGTCGTCGCCATCGTCGTCGCCGTCATTGCCGTCATCGCCGTCGTCGTCCCCACCGTCGTCGTCGCCACCATCGTCGCCGTCGTCGTCCCCACCGTCATCGTCGCCACCATCGTCGCCGTCATCCTGGGCAAAGGCCGCGCCGGTCGCCCACCAGGGCTGCGGGCCGGCACCGATGCCGCCTGCGGCCGTCAGGGCCGTCGCAACCAGCAAGACCCGTGCCACCGCACCCAGCGTTCCCAATCGCGTCATCGCCCTGTTCCTTTGTGCCCAATCGCGCTTTGCGCGGCCGCTCCGCCGTGTCGTTCCGGGTGACAACGCCGTGCGACGCGAATAATTCCCAGATGGAGCTAAAATCGCAAAATCCAAGGTGCTGCGGGGGCTACCTGACCCAAAGACCTTCGCGTTTCAACGTGTTGCGGATGGCCTGTTCGCGGCGGGGCAGGTCGGCCCGGTCGAACAGGGCGCGGGCGGCCGCACCCTTGCCCTGATACAGGACGCGCTTGAACGGGTCATAAAGGCGCAGCACCCGCTTGACCGCATTGTCGCTGGCCACCTGTTCCAGCGTCGCCACCACCAGGTCGCTTTCGCGGGCATAAAGCATCGGCAGCGTGCGCCAGTGGCAGGTCACATCGCCGTCCAGCCCCACCAGACCCGGGCCGGGCCGCCCGCCGCCGAAGGAATGGATCACCAGCGGCAACGCCACCTGATCGAGCCAGGGGTTCAGCTCTTGGCAGATCAACTCGGCGGGGCGGTCGTCGCGGATGCGGGTGGCATAGTCGGTGAACCGCGCGCCGAAGGCCTGGGGGTCGTGGTGAAAGAACCAGCCCGCGTTGAAGTAGAGAAAGCTTTGCCAGTAGTCTTGCGGCTGCGTCGGGTCGAGGCTGGAGGCGAAATCGAGCCCGAACCGGTCGTAAAGCGATTTCCAGACCTGGGTGGGGGTGGGCCCGTAAAGCTCGATCGTGGGCCAGGTGCCGGTGCGCCGCATCGAGGCCGAAGGGCGGGCAAAGTCGATCGCGAGGTCGGTCAGCGGGCCGGTCACCAGCGTGTCGGTGTCCAGAAACAGGAAGGGGCGGGGGGGAAGGGCCGCCAGCGCCTCGATCTTGTTGCCGTAGGGATAGCGTGCGCCAAAGTGGTGGTTGTCGAAGGGGATGATGGTTGCGCCAAGGTCGGTCAGCAGGCTGCGGGCGGGGTCTGTCATCCGGGGATCGTCGGGCCACAGCGGACCCGGCTGCGGTTCGGCGATGATCAGGCCGTTGAAACCGGGGTTCAATGCGCGCAACGAGGCGGCCAGCAACACCGCCTCGAATTGCAAGCGTCCCGCTTGCCCGACGGCCATGATGGTGAAGTCTGGGAGGGTCATCGCGGGGTCCTGGCAAGGTGTGGCGCGACCATAGCGGGGTTGACGGGTTCGGTAAAACCGAAAGGCGGCGCGCTGCGCCCAAGGCTCGACGGCGCGGGGGCCTGTGCTAGGTTTCGGCCATGTTCATCATCTCGCACGATACGATCCGCAACCGCGACGCGCTCGAGATGCGCGAGATCCCTCGGATCTTTCTGGGCCGCGCCTTCGTCTGGCCGCGCGCCGAGGGCGACTGGCGTCTGAAGCTGCGGCTGATCTTCGAGATCGAGGGGCTGCGCTATTTCGTCGAATTGGCGCCCTTTGCGGCATTGGCGCTGATTTCGCGCGATACGGCGATCGGCGTGGCGCAGGCCCCGGCGCTGATGGTGCTGATGGTGTTCGCGATCGAGATGCGGCTGTTGCGCCCGACCGAGCGGGCGCGGGGCCGGATGATGGACGCGGCGGCGCGCGACCGGCTGGCGGACCTGTTGGCGGTAAGAGGCCGGGCCATCCTGACGAGGATCGCGGCCGGGCGGCGGATGACCACCGGCACGCTGCATCTGGTGATCGAACAGTCGGAGCTGGCGCGGGTTTCGCCGCTGACCTTTGTCAGCGTGCAGTGGTCCGAGGGGCCGGTGATCGTCGATCTGACCGCTGCAGACCGGGCGATGATCCGTTCGGCGCTGTTTGCCGAACCCCTGAGCGAACGTGCGATGCACCGGCTGGCGCTGGCGCGCAACCAGTCGCTGCACAGCGTGGCGCTGGAGGTGCGGTCGATCCCGGCGCATGCCCGGATGGCGGCGCTGACAGGGGCGGGGTAGGGGGCGCAAGGCTAGCTTGCCTGCAACAACGACAAATGGGCCTTCATAGCCCGGTAAGCGGGCATTTCTTGGGAAAGTCATTTTCCGCAATCGGGTCATTTAAAGGCTGTCAGGAACAGGCGCGTCAATCCCCGGCTACCGATCCAATGCCAGCACCTTGCCAAAGGGCGGCGTCACGCCGGATTGCGTTGCGGCCCACAGCACGGGCAGCCCGCGCGGGGCCGGGCCGAACGGGCCTTCCAGATCGGTCAGCACCACCACGGCGGCGGCCTTGATCGCGTAGGCGGCGGCCAGCGGCGGGGCGAAATCGGTGCCGCCGCCGCGTGGCCAGTCCAGCGTCTGCAGCTGGTCGGCCCAACGCACGGGGTCCAGCCGGACCTGCCAGCGCACCCCATCGTCAAAGGCCATCAGCGTGATCTCGGCGGCAACGCGGCGGGCGATGCCGGACACCTCGGCCAGAAAGCGGTGCAGCAGGCGGTCTTCGACCGACCCGGACGCATCGACCGCCACCACCACGCGGGGTGCGTCGGTGTGGCGGCGCTGGCCCGGGCGGAAAGCGGGGACCGGGCTGCCCGTACCGCGGGCGAGCGCTTCTGCGGCGATCCAGTCGCGGGCGGGGCGGCGGTGGGTCAGCGACAGGCCCGGCAGCAGGGCACGGGTCAGAAGCCGGCGCAGGATATGCTCCCACGGGGTGCGGGGTTCGGGCAGATCGGCGATCAGGTGGCCCAGCATGCCGATGCCGCGCCCCGCGAGCCGACCAGTTTCCATCGCGCGCGACAGGTGCTGGCGCCAGAGTGCGGCTTGGTCGGCCCCGTCCGGGTTGTCGCGGTCGGGCAGGTCGCGGGACAGGTCGGGCTGGAACCCGGCCTGCGCCGCCAGCGCGCGGGCGCGGTTGGCGGCGCCTGTCGCATGGCCCGATGGCGTCTGGTCGCGGCCGTTGCCCGCGCCGGCGCCGGTCAACTGCAGATACAGGCGGTCCACGTCCCAGTCGGTCAGCGGGTTCGGCCCTGGCTGCGCCCGGAGCGCGTGCACCAACAGGCCCGACAGGGTAACCGCCGGGCGTGGCAGAGCGTGCCCGGCGGCCAGCAGCGCCTCGTTCACCAGACCGTCGGCCGCGAGGCCGTAAAGCGGCTCGTCGAACCCACCCCCCAGCCGCGCGGCCATGTCGCCCATCCGCGCGCCGTGGCGCAGGGCGACGTGCAGCACATGGTGCGCCGCGACCCCCATCTGTTCATGCGGCGGCAGGGCGGCAAAGGCGGGGCCATACCAGATCACCGTGCCGTCGGTGCGGGCGAGACCGGCAAAATCGCGAGGCGCGTCGCGGTGGCTGCACCACAGCGCCAGCGCGCCAAGGGCCGGGTCTTCGGTCGCCAGCCGCACCAGCGCGGGGCGCGCGCGGTCGGAATGGACGCCGGTCGCGGTGGGACGTGCGATCACAACCCCGCCTCGGCGCGGGCGCGGGCATAGGCTTGCCAATCAGGCGAAGCGGCAAAGACAGCTTCCCAGCCGCGATCCAGCGCCTTTTGCAGAAGAAGTTCAAAGCCGTGGGTGCACACCTCGGCCAGGGGCAGGGCGCGGAAGACGGGGTCGTCGCGGTGCCGGTGGACGTGGCCGATGCCCGCCGTCAAGGCGATGACCTGCGGCAGCGTGGCATCCTCGGCGGCCCCAACCAGCGCATAGGCGAGCGCGGTCATGCCGTGCAAGCTGGTCGGATAAAGCGCCCAACGGTCGGCGGGGCGGGCTGCCAGCATCTCGTCCACCCGCAGGCTGGCCGCGATGTCGTCGAACACCAGCGCGAATTCGGCCGCAGCCGCTTCGCCCACCGTGCCCGCGATCATCACGTCGCGCAGGCGGCGGTCGGCGACGGCGGTGACGATCGCGCTGACCCGCGCCCAGCTGCGCGGCGTGCAGGCGATGATCTGACCGCGTTGCAAGGTGTCGTTGGTGGTTTCCAGCAGGTCGGGGCGCATCCGGATGAAGGCGGGAACGGCGGGGTGCAACTGGCGGGGCAAGGCGTAGTTCTGCACCCAGTCGCCCGCCGAGGCGCGCAGTGACAGGTGGATCAGGCGGTCGGACAGTGCCGTGCCCATGTCATAGGCGATCGCGCCATCTTCGGGGCCGTTGCCGGCCGCCACGATCAGGCAGCTGTCAGGCAGGCGGTGCCGCCCGATCCGGCGTTCCTGCAGCAGGCCATACACCGTGGGCTGCAAGGTGGGCGAGGCGGCGGTCAACTCGTCGAGAAAAAGCACTGACGGCCGGCCGGGGTCGTCCGGCAGGTCCTCGGGGCGATACCAGATGGTGCGCTGGGTGGCGTGGTCGTAATAGGGCAGGCCGCGCAGGTCCTGCGGCTCGATCGTGGTCAGGCGCAGGTCGAACAGCAGGGCCCCCGCGCGGGTCGCGAGGTCTTGCACGATCTCGGTCTTGCCGATTCCGGGGCGGCCATGCAGCATCCACGACGCGGTCAGCCCACCCGCCGTTTGCGCAAGCCAGCCTTGCCACAACACCCTAGCTGCCTCTCCGGTCGTGACCGGCATCGTGTTGATCGTCATGGTATCCTCCACCTGACATGGACTTAGCCAGCCTGTGGGCCGGGACAAGCCGGGTCGTCGCCCTGTCGTGCGCGAGATGCAGGGATCTGAGGATGATGGAGGCGAGTATCGGAATCGAACCGATCTTCACGGATTTGCAATCCAATAGGTTTCTCCACAAAATCAACGCTCAAACACTCGAACAGTATCAAGACAAACCGAAAACCTATCGTGAACCTGATACCAGCACTTCGCCGGGTTCGGATTTCGCTTGCTGCGATCTTACGAAGGAGCGCCACAAGCGCATTTCTCGGATGCTCTGCCACTGTCTGACGCTGCAAACCGCAGAAGATTGGAGGAGTTTTTCCTTCTTTGCAAAGGTCCGGCTCACTGTAGCTGAGCGGGCATCGCTAGCCTATGCCGCGCTCAATTCGCTGGATCGCCTGGAAGCCGAAATGACAGCGGCGGCGGCGATCGACCCGGCGGGCTATGCAACTGACCTGGGACTGATGGGTGAAGCCCGGCTCTGGGCTTCCTATGCCAGTACCTACGAACTCAAGGGTTATGCGCTGGCCTGTTTTGAGGCCATGCCACCTCCGATCCGTGCAGCTTTTCTCGAGTATGCAGAAGGGCTATCAGCGTGACGGAATCTCCGAGCGACACACCAGACCGCTACCCCACGACGGTTCCGGATCCCTTCGATCATATCATACCGGTCGAACCGGTTCGGTCAGCTAAGACTACCGATGGCGATCAGGCGAAGCTGATTTCGGCAAATGTTGTGCCGCTTCGAGGCGACATCGCTAAGCTAAAGTCGAAAGCACGGTCGCTTTTAGAGCATGCGATCTACGCCTCGGACATGACGACTGTCCTCGATCGTCCATACCTCTGGAAAGGTTGGCTCGACCGGGGAACCTTGGCGGCAATTTATGCCCCGCCGAACACCGGCAAAAGCTTTCTCATGCTGAGCGTGTCGCATCACATTGCCAAGGGCTTAGATTTGGGCGGCAGGAAGGTCCGCAAGAGCCGGGTGCTGTACCTGGCGGCCGAAGGTGGCGCGAGCTTTGCGAACCGGGTTGCAGCGCTGTCCGAGCCCGAGTTCTGGGTGCTGACCCATGGCCTGACACTCACGGGGCCAAGGTCCGATTCCGCGCCACTTGTGGAGCTCGTCGATCATCTGTCAGCGACGGGCGGAAAATTCGACCTGATCGTTATCGACACGCTCAGCAGGGTCTTGGGCGAAGCTGAGGAGGATCAAAAAGGGTTCAACGACCTCGTCAAGAA